>NZ_JBRJXU010000074.1:0-115087 GCF_057467645.1 Zarconia sp. | reverse complement strand
CAGACCCCAATTTTCCACCTTCAATATGCCTGTTTGATGGCTCTCGAGCAATTGGGAGATACTTCGGCTCGAGAAATTGCCGCGACTGATGAAGACCCGTTAATTCGCGCTAAGGCGGGTGCTCTTTAGCTCTTGCACTGTCGGCTCCGGGACGGGCGGGAACATCAGGTATCCATCCACCTCGAAGAATCGTCACATTTTGATGTCAATTCTCCAGATTAAATAAACCTCTGAATCACCTCTAAAGTCGCCTGCCCCGATTTACTCCAACTAAACTCACCAGCGCGGGCTAAACTGGCATGGTGAAGCTGCGATCGCGCCCCATTATCTTTGAGTACGCTCTCCATCGCTGCCGCAATTTCAGTGGTTTTGTAGGGATCGACAAGTAGGGCCGCATCCCCAGCCACTTCCGGCAGCGAGGCAAGATTGGAAGTGACCACGGGAGTCCCGCAAGCCATGGCTTCGAGGACGGGTAGCCCAAACCCTTCCCACAACGACGGCATCACTAGGGCGATCGCTTGATTGAGTAGAACCGGCAGTTTCTCTTCATCCACGTATCCGAGAAATTTCACCCGATTTCCCACCCCCAATTCTCGCGCCTGGACTTCGAGTTGGGGCGTGTAGCGTCGATCGGGCGGCCCGGCGATCCATAATTCCACATCGCGATCGTCAATTTGAGCAAATGCAGCAATTAAACGCTCTAAATTTTTATAGGGATGGTGTCGTCCGATATAGAAAAAATAGTTTCCTTGGGGTATTTCTAAATTCTGGAAGCGATCGGCATCGTAAGCGAGTAAAACTGGCGTAATTTTCTCTGCCGGAACGCTCATTAAATTAGTCAAATCATCAGCCGTTGCGGTGGAATCGCACAGAATATGTAACGCCCGTTTGAGGACGCGAGGAACGTAGTAGCGATGGTAGTTTGTCAGGGGAGAAAAACGATCGCCAAATCGCAACGGAATCAGATCGTGGACGGTAATAATCGATCGACATCGATCGACTAATGGGGCTTCGGGTAGGGGGGAAAATAGGAGATTAGCGCCTAAATTTCGATACACCTGGGGCAAGCGAAACTGCGTCCACTGCAAGCGGCGCAAATGACCCCGTATTCCTTGGTCTGGGGTGAGTCCGACGGGAATGGGGTGGCAGTGGTAGCCTGGAAGTGTTTCGGAGACGAGGAGAGTGGGATCGAGGGGTTTGAGGTGTGGCAGAATATTGAGCGCGTAGGTGCTGATGCCGGTGGGTTGGGGAATGAGGAAAGAGAGGTTGATTAACACAAGTAATAAGTAATAAGTAATAGGTAATAAGTTTTATATTTCGCGTCAAAAATAAAGTTTTAAGTTGCGATCGTCTTTAAATTTAGAGTAACCTTTTAAAAGGTTCATTTGAATAAATTAATATTTGAATTGAGATAGAAATGCGATCGATTGGTATCTTCAATCGGGAAAAGCCGCTATAATTTGCAAATTCCCAAACCCGAAAAACTCGTTACTCTTCACCTATCGATCGCCATGCTACCGGTTCAAGACGCAGAAGCTATTCTTTTCGATCTCGTTCGACCCTTCGATCGCCCGCAAGATACGGATACAGTCAACCTATTAGACGCGACGGGACGGATTTTGGCAACCCCTGTCACCAGCGGGTTGGATTTCCCCCACTGGGATAACTCGGCGATGGATGGGTATGCGGTACGCTACGAGGATGTGGGCGAGTGCAGCGACGATCGCCCTGCCAACTTAACAGTCGTTGAAGAAATTCCGGCGGGGAAACCGCCCCAAATCCCCCTCCAACCGGGACAAGCTGCTCGCATTCTCACCGGTTCGATGATGCCAGTGGGGGCGGATACCGTGGTGATGCAAGAAAATACCCGACGGGAGGGCGATCGAGTTTCAATTCTGATTCCCCCGGAAGCATCTGGGGCGTTTGTTCGCCACCGAGGAGCATTTTATCAAGCCGGGGCAGTGTTGATGGAAGCGGGAGTGCGGTTGCAAGCCCCAGATATTGCGGTGTTGGCGGCGGCACAATGTACCCAAGTTCAAGTCTATCGCCGTCCCCGCGTCGCCATTTTATCCACTGGTAGCGAGTTGGTAGAACCCGATCGCCCTTTGGAACCGGGACAGATTGTCGACTCGAATCAGTACGCCCTGGCATCGTTTCTGATGGGGTTGGGAGTGGAACCTCTACGGCTGGGAATTGTGGCGGATAGCAAGGAAGCCCTGAAAATGGCGATGTCAGAGGCGATCGCCCAAGCTGATGCGGTACTCTCCACTGGGGGCGTTTCCGTGGGGGATTACGACTACGTGGAAGAACTGCTGGCGGAGTTGGGCGGCGAAATCCACATTCGATCGGTGGCGATTAAACCGGGCAAACCCCTAACCGTCGCAACATTCGATCGTGATGGGCGATCGGTTCTCTACTTCGGCTTACCGGGTAATCCCGTCTCTGCGTTAGTGAGTTGCTGGCGGTTCGTTCAACCGGCGTTAGAGAAAATGGCGGGATTGTCGCAGGGTTGGCAACCTGCTTTTGTGGAGGCAACGACGCGAGCGCAATTACGGGCGGGGGGCATCCGGGAAACCTACCTCTGGGGACAACTGCACCCCACTGCCAACGGGTACGAATTCGACTTGGCTTCTGGCAGCCACAGTTCCGGCAATTTAATTAATCTCGCCCAAACTAATAGTTTGGCGATCGTTCCGGTGGGAGAAAAGGTAATTTCAGCGGGCGATCGGGTTCGAGTTTTGTCGGTGGTTCGTTGAATTAAAATGTTTGAGAAAATTCAAATCGATCGTTCATCTCGACAAATCCTCGTAGACAATCCGTAAAAACGCTTCCGACCAGAGAAATCCATTCCCCCAAATCTCATCTAAATCGGCGGTCGGATTCGAGGCGACCAACTCATCCGCCGACATTCCCGTATCGATCGCCTCACTCACTCGATCCCGCACGGTGACGAGCATATCCCGGTAGGCCATCAATTCTGCACGATTGGAAAGCGGGCCGTGTCCGGGAATAAGTTGGGTGCGATCTCCCACCATTGGCAAGATAGACTCCACGGCATTAATCATGCCATCAATAATACTTACCAATTTAAGTAGAAGAATCAATTCTAACTTTTGAATATTCATAAAAGTCTAAAAAATAGACCTCTGAATCTCCCCTTGTTTGCAGTCAGTTATTAGTGTCTCCATCAAGTGCCCCATCCACCTGCTCCTCAACTTCTTCTTCAATCCCTTCCTCCATTCCTTCCTCAATCTGCTGCTCCTCACTCGATCGCTTCCCCGATTCATCATCCTCTAAATTAGGTCTGGCACCGGAATTAATTTCAATTTCACATTGGGGAAGGCTCATACTAAAGTTACACGTGTACGTCGCGATCGGCATATCGGGTTCTTGACGGTTAAAAATTCTCACATTGTAACCATCCGATCGCGCTACGGTTCCCATCTGATTCACAAATGCATACCGTTGTAGGTAGTCGAGCAATGTCCATCGCTGTCGGTTGACCACCAAATCCACTCGTCTTTCTTCGGGATAAGCCAGCCAATTCTCTAATAATTTGCCGCCAAATTGTTCGCTAGCCCACCAAAGACTGGGAACGGTTAAATCTATTTGGGAAATCGTATCTTTTGTGATAATGAGACTGCTAGAAGTACAATCAGAATTTTCTTCAATCCAACAGACATCTAAAGGTTCGATCGATACAGAGATAGGAGCTTCTTCTGCACTCGACATGTCTACATCTGTTTCGTCTAATTCAAGAGATTCTTCCGGTTCTTCTCGGATTTCTGGTAATGTCTGAGCCAGAACCCTAACTCCCGCAATAAATTCTAGAAATAGAAAACACAAACTCCACAATAAATAATTCATATATATCTCACCGAGCGCTTATCACATATTGCTTATCACTTATCACTTATTACTTACGACTTACCCCCACAACCGCCGCCGAGGGGAACCTTGCAGGCGCTGGTGGGTATCCTGGAGGAGGGCCGGAATATCGAGTTGTTCGGGACAGCGCGGCAGGCACTCACCACAGTCAGTACAGCGATTACCTTTGTTTCCCGGAAACCAGTGTCCGGCATTTTCAAACATTCCGTAGCGATACCGACCGAAATCGGTCATGTCGTAGGCTACCGCCAAGTTTCGCAAGCGCAGCACTTCGGGAATATTAATCTCTTCGGGACAGGGCAAACACCCATAACATTGAGCACATCGATCGCCCTTTAGGGTCTTAGCTTGATGGGTTTCAAGGCGATCGAGAACCTGGGTTTCCTGGGGAGTTAGGGGCGCGTCGCCATCAGCCAAACCGAGCGCTGGCAAGAGTTCCTCCGGGTTGGCCGCCCCCAGGCTGAGGGTGGTGATGCGAGGGTCTGCCAGCAAGAAACGGTAGTTGAGTTCGAGGGGAGAAAACGGAGAACACAAGCTTTGCAGGGTTGCCGGAGGGGTATGGAGTTGTCCGCCTTTATCGACGGGGGAAATGATAAAAATCCCCAGATCTTTTTCACGGGCGAGTTCGAGGGCGGGGGCATTACGCTGAAAAAATAAGTAGTAATGCAGATTGACAAATTCAAATAATTCCGTGCCAATCGCATTGAGAATTAGCTCGATCGCACCGTGAGTGGAAAAGCCCAAATGCCGCACTCGGCCGTCATCTAGCGCCCGATCGATACCTTGAATATCTCCCCCTGGGGCGATCGCTCGTTCTAAATGCTCTGGAGTGTTAATACCGTGCAGTGCCAAGCCATCGAGATAGTCAATTCCGAGGCGTTCGAGGGATTCATCGATGTAGCGTTCCGTCGTCGCGCCATCAGCAGTGGGTGTAATTTTGGTGGTAATGTAGAGGCGATCGCGGTCTAGCCCCGACTGGAGAGCCATACCCAAATAGCGCTCGCTGTCGCCGTATCCCCTTGCCGTTTCCAGATGGTTCACTCCGGCAGCCACCGCCGCGCGTACCGTTTCGATGGCATTTTCAGCCGATGCGAGGTAGCGCATCGTTCCCAACGAAAAAACAGATAAATACAGATTAGTTTTCCCAAAACGACGATAGCGCATGGGGTTTACAATTTTAGATTTTAGATTTCAGATTTTAGGTTCTGCTGACATTTCAGACTGGAGGTCGAGACTTGTCGTGTTTACGGTGAATTTCGCTGGTGAATCTGTTCTTTCTTGCGTAAGAATCAGAGCCGTTCGCTGAGATTGAGGCAAGAGCTTTAGCTGTTAAAGCTTATTTGAAGCGGATGACTGGCAGCGGTTTCACTTTGCGACATGAAACCAAACGCGCGCAATTCCTTTATAGTATCGCTGAATGCTTACAATCGACCTATCGATCTTGTTTGGGTTTTTGCCGTCCTTTGCCAGCCCGTTCGATGAGTTCTTCGGGAGTCAGCTCGTCTACAAATTGGCGAAAGGCTTGTCGTTCGGCTTCGTCAGCTTCTCGATCGACGGGAATCGAGGCTTCGGCGACCACTTCTTCCATCACCCAAATAGAGCTATCGGTTCGCAAGGCGACGGCGATCGCATCGCTCGGACGCGCGTCAATTTCTTTAAACCGGTTGCCTTGCCGGACTTTCAAAATCGCATAAAACGTATTATCTTGCAAAGCATGGATGACGATTCGATCTAAAACCATCTCCCAAGCTTCCAGGAGGTTAACAATCAGATCGTGGGTCAGAGGACGAGGCGGATGCTGGTTTTCCAGAGCGCTGATAATCGAGCGAGCTTGGTCTTGACCGATATAAATCGGCAAAGCACGCCGTTCGCGAGCATCTCGCAATAATACAATTGGATTTCTGTTGGCTGCATCTAGGGCAATTCCAGCGACTTTCATCTCAATCATTGACTCAGCCTCATTGAATACTCGTGGTAAGGGGCGAACGATCTAGTTGTAGACGACTCTAGATCCCTAAATTCCAGTATGCCTCGATCTTTACGCCGATCTACAATAAATGCTTTAAGGATTTGCTAAGAAACCTGACACTGGGTTGGAGATTGCCGTTCCCAAGGAGCAGCTCTTTCGACCCCTTCGGCGATCGCGTTGGCTGCGATCGCACTCCGAATAACGATTGAGTCGCTCTTGAGGGAAAAACCGTGTTTACCGGACTAATTCAAGCACTAGGAACTTTTGAATCCTCAACAGAGGGGATATGTCACATTCGATGTCTTTCAGGATGCCCCGATATAATTTTACAGGACTTGGCGATCGGCGACAGCGTTGCGGTGGATGGAGTTTGCCTCACCGTGGTCGAATTTATCGCCAATGGCTTTGCCGCAGCGGTCTCGCCGGAAACGTTATCGCGCACCACCCTGGGGCAACAAGAACCCGGTAGCGGTCAAACCTACGTCAACCTCGAAACATCCCTGCGAGTGGGCAGCAAGCTGGGGGGCCATTTTGTCACCGGTCACGTGGATGGCATTGGATGTTTGCAAGGGTCTGAAATCGTTGGTAATTCTTGGGAGATGTGTTTCGGCGCCCCTTCAAATCTCGACGAGCGGTGGGAGCGTCAGATCGCGCCTTACATCGTGCCGAAAGGGAGTATCGCCGTCAACGGCATTAGCCTGACGATTTCCGAGTGCGATCGCCTCAGTCGTTGGTTTAAGGTGGCGGTCATTCCCCATACCTATGAGGAAACGAATCTCAAACACCTGCGTCCGGGCAGTTGGGTCAATTTGGAAGGGGATATTTTGGGCAAATACGTCGAGAAGTTTTTCCAGAATCGATTAGGGGGAGTCGAGCGTACATCCGAGGCGGAGTCGGTCACCTCGGATTTTCTGGCAGAACATGGATATTTGTAATGGATGCTTGGTGAAAAAGAGGCTAGTCCGAAAGGATGGGAAGGATGAACGGAACGAAGATTTACCCATTGTCAATTGTCAATTTTCCATTGTCCATTCACTTTCCCCCCTCCCATTAATATAGAGTCAGCAGTTTATCAACGTGAATATCGAGCTTGGAAAAGAGAAAACGTGCCAGGGACCCGGCGGTGGCAGATGTATTGGCACTGTTAAGTTACTATCGCTTCGAGTTTGGAGAGAGCACTCCCGCACGAACGATCTCCGACTGGCTGGAAACTTATCCAGCCAATTGGGTGCGTTTGGCGATTGTCGAAGCCCTCTACCAAGGTCGATATAAAGCCGTTTCCGTAACGCAGATTTTAGCGGCTTGGCAGCGGCGAGACCAACCCTATCCTCATTTCAACTATGAATTTGAGTCTTTAGTCTGCCGCCACGTCCAGATGCCCGTTAGGGCAACGGAGGTCGATCGAGATTCAGAACCCGATCGCCCGGACCCCCCTCACCCAGAGCCAATAGAAGTGGATGTCCGAGCGCAAAGCGAGGAACATCTCATCGATGAAGGCGAACTCGCCGAAGAACAACCGCCATCGGATTCTCCTGGGGCGAACGGTCACTCAGAAAACGAGACCCAACCAGCTAAAATCCCGATCGAGATCGATCGATTTTCGCCAACTGTCGATGGCTCGGGATTCTATATTCGACTCAAAACGATCGCCGAGAAAAGTCAGCCTGAAGGCGATGGCTCTGAAGAGGAAACGGATTAACCCCTCTATAATTAATGGGAGATACCAGGTAGCAGAAGAGGCAGGGGATGACAACTTCCGAGAACAAAAACAAAGCAGCGGGCAAATTTTCTGCATCTCAAGCTGCGATCGGTTTGATGTTGCTTCTGGTGGGTGCAGGTAGTGCAATTGTCGCTCAGCGAGTTCTACTGTCGAGAACGACCGACCCGGTTGCCGAACCGCTAAATTCCCCCATCTCTACGGAAGTTCTACCGTTACCGGTTGAGGTGGAAGAACCGGACGTACTGGTATCGGAAGAAGACCCAGCCAATACCAACTTTATCGTTACCGCAGTCAATCGCGTCGAACCGGCGGTGGTGCGGATCGATGCAGCCCGCACCGTCACCGATTTTGGTGGCTCTTTTCCCCCTCGATTTTTCGTGCCTCCTGGATTTGGTTCGTCTCCCCAAGAACGAGTCGAACGGGGAACGGGTTCTGGTTTTCTCATCGACCCCAACGGACAAATTCTCACCAACGCACACGTGGTCGATGGTACGGAAACGGTGGAAGTGACTCTCAAAGATGGTCGTAGTTTCGAGGGTCGAGTCCTGGGAACCGATCCCCTGACGGATGTGGCGGTGGTAAAAATTGAGGCGACGAGCCTGCCGACGGTCTCCATCGGCAATTCCAACCTGCTGCAACCGGGAGAATGGGCGATCGCCATCGGCAATCCCCTCGGTCTCGATAGTACGGTCACCGTGGGGATTATCAGTGCTACGGGGCGATCGAGTACGGATGTGGGGGTTCCCGATAAGCGGGTCGGGTTTATTCAAACTGATGCGGCCATCAACCCTGGAAACTCAGGGGGTCCGTTGCTCAATGCAACGGGAGAGGTGATCGGCATGAATACGGCAATTATTAGCGGCGCTCAGGGTTTGGGGTTTTCTATTCCCATCGAAACGGCTCAGCGCATCGCCCAACAACTGATTACCACGGGTAAGGTCGAGCATCCCTATCTGGGAATTCAAATGGTCGATCTGACTCCGGAAAATCTCGAACAAATTAATGGTAACTCCGATCTCCCGTTTAAAATTCAGGTCGATCGAGGGGTGGTTATCCTGCGGGTTATCCCCGGTTCTCCAGCGGAAGCTTCGGGTTTTCAAGCCGGAGATGTGATTCAGAGAATGGAGAACCAACCCATTTCTCGCTCTGAATCCGTTCAGCAGATCGTGCAAGCCAGTCGTATCGGTACGCCTTTGGAAGTGGAAGTGGCTCGTAACGGACAAACCGTTACTCTCATCGTCGCCCCCGGAGAGTTACCAGTCCAGTAAATCGCGGCTACCCGAAAACCACTAGCCAGACAGGAATCATCAACAACAAGCCAATGGTCGTCAGGATGATGCTGCTGGTGACTAAATCTCGATCGAGATCGTATTCTTCAGCGAAAATAAATCCCCCAAAGGCGGTTGGCATACCCGACATCAGCACCACAGCCAATCGCGCGTCTCCCGACCAACCGACCAGGGTTAAAATCTAGGGGAACGCCAACCCAATATAAACTTCGACCCAGTAACCTGGGAAAGTCATCGGGGAGAAAGCGAAATGAAAATAACCCCAATCCCATCCAGAGGACTAGGAGAGTGTAAGCATGAAAAAGGGTTTCACTCATCTACTGCAGTGGTGGGAAATACGTAAATCGCTCCGGAGATTAATGTCAGGATGACGCAAATCCAAAATGCAATTAGAGTCGGAAGATACCAAATTTCCGAGAGCGGCGCGATTAGTAAAGAAATCGCCACAATTTGACTGACCGTTTTCAGCTTACCCCAAGTATTGGCGCCTGTAATTTTCGGTTGATTGACTCGCCAACCGGAAATCGTCAACTCTCGCGCCAAAATTAAAAAGACACCCCAGGCTGGAATAAGATCGATTTCAACCAGGGCGAGCATCGTTCCTAAAATCAGCAATTTATCGACGAGGGGATCGAGAAATTTGCCCAAGTCGGTCACCATATCGAAGCGTCGGGCAACATAACCATCCAAAAAATCCGTACCGGCGACGACGAGAAAAATCACCAGACTACTCCATCGACGAACGGGAGTGGGATCGTACAAGCAGTAGAGTAAGAAAGGGATACCCACGAGTCGAGAGAGCGTAATCCAAGTTGCCAGAGTCATGAAATTGGGAAGATTTGGGGATCGAGCCTATATATTGTACTCCGACTCCTCGCTGCCCCTATCGCGAAAAAACCTGCCCAAAGGGCAGGCTGTTCGTAAACTCTCAATTTGATTTCGCGGTACAACGTCCATTTGGATTGGCCTTAGCAGGCTCCGGAGCGATCGAACACGAGGACGTGAATTGTTTTGAAGATCAGCTGGAAGTCGTAGACGATGGACCATTTCTGCTGGTAAGCAACATCCATGCTCACAATGTCTTCAAAGTCTTTGATGGTGGAACGACCGTTGGCTTGCCACTCACCAGTCAAACCGGGCTTAACTTCCAAACGCTCCCAGTGGTGGGGGGCGTAGTTTTCAACTTCGTCTTGAGTGGGGGGGCGAGTACCAACCAAGCTCATGTCTCCCATTAAGACGTTCCAGAACTGGGGTAGTTCGTCTAAGCTGGTGCGACGCAGGATACGTCCGACTCGGGTAATGCGAGGGTCGTTCTTGGCTTTGAAGATGTGACCGCTGGCTTCGTTCTCGACCAAGTGCTTCATTTTGTCGGCGTTCATCACCATCGAACGAAACTTCCAGATACGGAAGGTTTTTCCTTTGTGACCGCAGCGAACTTGGCTGTAAAGCAGCGGACCGGGATCGTCTAAGTAGGTTGCGATGGCAACTGGGATAGCAACGGCCACAGCGATAGCCAATCCAACGATGGCTCCTAAGATATCGACCAGACGCTTGACTTTGCTGTTAACGGAAGGGTGTACCCAAAATGCTTCGGGACTGATCTTGGCTACGGCTGTTGAAGAAATAATTACTGTATTCACGGTTGGGGCGTTGCTGCTTGACTATTTATCCTTACACTTCTCATCGTAGATGATATCTCGAAGACCAAACAACCTGGAGACACTAAGGTTTGCGATATTTTTACTTATCTGGAGTATTTTTAAAGTTATTGTAAAGCTGACATAAAAATCCCTTGGAGTGGCTGCCAACAAACTCCCAGAAATAGAAAATTCTGAAGAAACCGCGACTTGTCTTTCAAAGCCGGAGTCACGACTTCTATCCCTGAGTAAAAACTCAGAGTTTTTGGGAGACACCTTGCCACCTCAAATCTCAATAACTCTCTATCTAGAAAATTGTTTGTGGATGCTCTATTGGAAAAGCTAAATTAACTTGAGGATAGCTGAAGCTATTATACAGCAAAGCTTTGAGTATTTATTTTGAGTGGGATCGCCAACGAACTTTCTCCGATATTGGCGTTCGTTCGTCGAATTTTTTAACAGATCCAAAAATAATCTCTAAACTTAAGGTAGATTACCAAAAGTTTTTAGAGATATTGAAAAGACAGTCTCATTGGAGTGGACTTACTTTATCGAACACATATCAATTAAAACAGCCTTAAAAGTTAGCCCTTCTTTTTCGTTAAAGAATCCTCCTTTTTTTTCAGCTTGAACTAAGAGCAGAAGCCATGGACGATTTCTTTCGAGTTTAGCGAAAATATACGAGTAACTTTGGATTTACGTTCTCGTTTTCTCGACCTAACGATTAATTCGATAGAAACGATACCACCGATCTTTCAAATAAGCCTAGAACGACTCACTGAGGAGAGAATGTGGAACTATAATCCTGTAGGGTATCTTGCCCGTTCTCGAATGACGATTAATTTCTAGAATGAAACCCACCGTTCGTCAAACTATCTGACATGAGAACTCAAGCAATACCTCGGTTAACTTCAATAAGACTTTGACGCTAACCCAGACTCTGTATAACTTTTAGCCGCTTAGTTTCGATCGAGTGCTTTGGAATTTCTAAGCACAAATAACCAGCTTTTGAAGCTGTTCGATCTCGATAAATTCGACAAAAATTTAAAGGTGGATATATAATACCATTTTTCTGAATACTAGATACAAATAAGTTAAATATTCTCACAAAGAAGTCAAGAAATAGCAATATAGCAACAAAACATCTGTGCTTGGCTGCGGGATCTCGACAAAACCCTGACGTTTTCTAGCTCGTCATTTGTCCGGTTGTCTTCAGTGGCAAGCCCTGAGCGATCGACCTCCGAGGGTTAAGGCAACACTAAGGCTCACCAGTTTCAAACTCAAAACACAAGACGAGCGAGACCCTCTATTTTGTTATGGGATAGTACGTTCCCCCGATTCACCGTCATGGGTATCTCAACTAAAGATGGGGATGGCGATCGATGTTCGGAACGCTCAAACGGATTGCGAGGGGTTCTTGCCAGGTTTGTTCGCAATTCTGTGCGACCTTGTGGAAATACTGATGCAAACGCTCGAACTGCTCTCGGTTCGGGCGGTAAGTCTTGGCACTTTCTCGCTCGAATAAAGGAGCCGAGCGTAAAGCCCGATAAACCGGGTGTTGCTGGGACGAAACACTCAACCCTGCCTCGGGAGATGAGGGGACCAGACCCTGGGGAAGCTGACCGGTCACGATGGCAATAACGCGATCTCGACAGGCTCGGGCATTGAGACCTCGACCCTCGAGCCGGGCAAGAATTTCTCGCTCCGACAGCGTCTCGTCGGGACACACTTCGAGCAGTTCGCGGACTAAAAAATAGTCGCTATATTGCTGGGGTAACTCATCTAACACCTGAGGGTACAGGGGCAAGGTTGCCAAACCGTAAGCAACGCGACTGCATCCTGGAAGTCGATCGCTCGGATAAACATCCTGCATGACGATCGCGTTGGGCAGTTTTTGCCGCAGCCACAGAGCCAGGGCTTCCCAAGATGCCGTTCCCCCGGTGCATAGGGCCCGATCGATTCCTTCGACGACAACCCCAGTTTGGCTCAGCAGCCGGTTTAATTCTCGATTCACTTGTTGAACGTAGGGGAGTAGCACCCGCGCTTCCAAGTCCCGTCGCATCACCGTCAACTCCACCGTTCCAACATGGACGGTATGCTGCTCCTGCTCTTGCAGGCGAAATTTGAGAGATGTCGCAGCTTCCAAAAGAGAACGTCTTGGGGAGGTGCTTTGCAACCATCGCTCGAACCCAACCCGCGTTTCTCGGTCTGGTTCTCCAGGCTGGGGTAGCGGCACGCTGGCATCGAACCCAACCGCTGCGGCGATTTCTTCTCGATCGAGCAAGAGCTGACAAATGATATCTCGATCGATCGCATCTCCGCCATAGGAATAACTGTGGCGCGCGAAGCAATCGCGGTGCAAATCCTGCAAACGATCGGGGAAGTTCACCAGCACCAACTCCGTGGAATTCGCGCCGGCATTAATCGCCAAGGTCGTTCCTTGCCAGTCCGGCGACAACTCCCATCCTTTCTGAGTCCCGGCGGCCATGGGATCTCCGGGCAGGGCTGAGAGTACGGTGGCGATCGCATCTTCAACAAACATAATTTGTTCCGGACGCTGTACTAAGTTCGCCCGAATTATGGCTTCGCGAATGTTAAATCGATAGGCTTCCGAAGCTGCAACCGGTGCATTGACGATTACCCCGGCTAACTGCTCGATCGCTTGGGAAATAGAAGGATGGGGAAATGGAGAAATCGGTAGGTGGGGCGAAGCCGGAATCGGAATCGCATCGGGCCAACCACTTTCGGCGTTTCCGAACCGATTATCGGCTAAGGTGCCCCGCTCGATGGCAGCAAATAACGCCTGACATGCCCGTTGCATCGCCCCTAGGGCAATCCGTCGATCGTCCGAGAGCTGGATCTGGGGTTGCTCTCGACCCTCATCATCGTACCAAGGCAGTCCGAGATTCAACCAAGACTTAAAATGTTGGAGCAGCAATCCCGATGGGTCAGACTCGTTCCTTCGATCGAATTCAAAGGCTTGGGGACCCACGGCCGCAATTTGTTCGGACCCATGACTGTCGGCGTTGTCTTCCCCCATGAAGTAAACCGCAGCCGGCAAACGAAAAAAGCGGGTTTTCGATCGATGACCATCCAGTTGCACCCAATAGATCGGATAGAGCGCGCCGGTGAGGCGATTGAGGAGCACGGCACAAAGACCCGTGGTTCCGAAGTCGATGCCCAGATACCAAGTTTTTGGGGGTAGCTCGTCTTCCGATGGCGATTCGGGTGGAGGTTCGACGGTTACTGTGTCGCCCTCAGTATTGTCGTTGTTGGTTTGGACGTCTTCGGCTGCTTCTTCAGGGGATTCACCAAGAAGAAAAGCCGGGAAAATGGCATCGAGATCTTCATCGGACAGTTCTCCCGGACGGAGGGCAATTTCCGGTTCGACCTCACCATCGGCCTCTTCGACATCTTCCGAGGCAATGTTGGCTCGAACATCTTCCAACCGATGTAAATCCGATTCTAACTGCTCCATCATTGTGGAGTCGAGTTGAAGATTTTGTTCTTGTTCGAGTAGGGGTTCGTTGCTGTCGCCAGAGAGTAAGTTTTCTTCGGGAGAGGCAAGTAGGTAATCATCTTCTGTCAGAGGCGGTTCGGGATTGGCTTGTAGGGCTTCCCAAGTCTCGAGGTTAGTATTTTCTTCCGTACTGCGCGTTTCTAAGGCAATCTCGGGAATTAAATCCGTGAGGGCGCGAATCGTTTCTACCCCATCAGAGGTCTTGGGTTCTTGGGGAAAGACTTCGGGTAAGGTGGGTGCGATATCCGTTGATGACGGCTCCTCCTCGGACAGATTTGAGATTGAAATCTCTGAAATCTCTGACTCCTTGACTTCCGATGGGGTCGTTGGTGGGTGACCCTCGAGTATTTCTAAGACCGGGGGAGCGGGCGCATCGGACGAATCTGGGCTCGCCAAAACCCTGAGTGGCTCTGGATTGCCGGCATCGAGTTCTTCTTTCGGTTCGATTTCTCCAGAGGCGCTTTCATCCCCGAAGGAGAAATTCGATGGGAATGGGGAATCTTCGGTTTCTTCTTCTTCTGGGAGTAAACTCGCGTACAAGTTGCCGATGGGGTTGTCCTGGCTTCGAGGATTCTGCCCGAATGCCGATTGTTTCACCGCTTCATCTAATTCTAAATCGATGGCGACAGCCGCTTCCGAAGCTTCAGATATGGGTTGGGATTCGGTGGGTTCCAAATCCAAAAAGCTGACATCGGAGTCGGTGGGGGGATCGGTGGGAGTGTCGGCGTTGGTACCTAGAACATCTGGGGAGTTCGTCGATTCGGGTTCGGGATGCATGGGGGTATCGATCGCGTCGGGATGAGAGAATCGGAAATTGAAGCCGTTCGGATATGCCTGGAATGGGAGCATTTGGCGAAGACTGGTGCCGGAGGCGGTGGTTTGTTGCGGGTTGCATCGCCATTGACTTCGGCTACACTGGAGTCGAGCGCGGTTCGTATCGCCACGTCGGCGATCGCATCGCCACAGATTATCTCTAAAGTCCCAAGAGTCTCGAACCGTTGGCTTCTCTGAAGTTGAAAGTCTCTAGAACAGATGGGTTCGATTGGGCGCTCGATTTTAGCAATGAGAGATTGAATTCGATTTGAACGATCGCTCACGGGAAGCACCTCCGAGTCATAACGCTCAATCTTTTTGGCCAGACCGATGGGTCTTAGCCTCACGATTAGCATCGTACAAGGCGCGGTGTTTTATTTCAATTGGAGATGTCTCCGGAGGTCTCGCGTCGGAGATCGGAATTGATGAAATACTGTACTAAGTTAAAATTCATCGTAAAATGTATCTACCGATCGAGCCAACGAAAAACGTTAATAAACATTAAGCCAAGAGAAATAATGGCACCTCGACTCCTCAGATCGTAGAATAGAGAGTCAAAATCGACTCTTGCGTTCGCTTGACTTTGAGACTTTATGGCATGATGGCTTCATGGAAGACCGATATAACCCCCGCGATTCTTACACTAGCCCCGAAGTTGAAGCATTAATTCGCTCAACTCCTTTTTTTACGGGTTTGCCAGAACCTGTAGTTGATAATGCGATTTCTCATGTAGTAACTCGTACTCATCCGGCAAACCAAGTCATCTTGTTGGAAAACGATTGGGGTTCCTCGGTCTACTTTATCTTGGAAGGTTGGGCCAAAATTCGCACGTACAACCTTGATGGAAAAGAAGTCACGCTGAATATTCTCGGAAGTGGTGAATTATTTGGAGAAATGGCAGCCCTCGATGAAGTGCCGCGCTCGACCGATGTGATTACTCTGGCGAAGACGACCATCGGCAATATGCCCGCCCAAGATTTCGTACAACTGATCAATACCGAACCCCTCGCGGGAATTCGTCTGGCTCAGCTGATGGGACGGCGATTGCGACAAGTCAACCGTCGGCTGCGCTTGCGCGAATCGGACAGTACCTCTCGGGTCGCCGATATCCTACTCTTCTTAGCTGAAGGTCAAGGAAAAGAAACCACCGCTGGAGGGATGGAAATTCCCAACTTACCCCACCGAGAATTGAGTAGTTTGAGCGGTTTAGCACGGGAAACGGTAACCCGAGTTCTCAGCAAGCTGGAAAAGAAGGGACTCATCGAGCGCGATCGCGATATCGTTCGCATCCCCGATCCCTACGCCATGGAAAAATTGTTGATGCAGTAAGGAACGTGCGGGAAAATCGCCAACCGGCTGTAGGGGTAACACATGTAGCCATACCGTTCCCGTAGCATCTGGTTGAGGAAGGTACCTGCGGTCGTTGACCCCTAACTTCATAAATCTCTCCTCCGCACAGGGGAGAGCGAACGGGTAATTGACAGTGGATAAGTGGTTGCCATCATAAACAAGCGCACCTTGCGGTTAGAACAACGCCGGATAATGATGTTGTAATTAACCTGCGGTCTTCGCCCCCCTGCCTCCCCTGCGCTCGTTGCCCCCCGAAGCCCCCGCTCACTTGTATCCGCGCCTATAGTGGCGACTGCTATATCTCCCTGATTCTCCTTGTGTCCTCCTCCCCCCATCCCCCATTTCGAATTCGATCTAAGCTGCTTGTGGACGCGATTGCATGAGTCAAATTCCTTCCCAGACCCCAGACCCCAACCCTTCGCCACCCCCGAAAAAATCTCCCCCACCGCTGATGATGGTGGAGACAGCGTTTCTTGCGAGTACGGCGAGTTTGATTTGGCTGATCAACGTCTACTTTCGCCTGACATCGTTGCTGCGGATGTTTTTCCCAATTCCCATTGCCCTAACCTATTTGCGGTGGGGCAAACGAGCGGCTTGGATGAGTGCAGCGGTGTCGGGATTGCTCTTGTCGGTGCTCATGGGACCGACCCGAAGCATTCTATTTATCATGCCCTACGGCTTGCTGGGTATTCTTTTGGGCTTTCTCTGGCGACGGCGCGCCAATTGGTGGGTGTCGGTTTCTATGGGAATGCTCTTGGGTTCGTTGGGAACGTTTTTCCAAATTTGGTTGCTGTCGATGCTGGTGGGTGAAGACCTTTGGCTGTACATCACCCTACAAATTACCCGATTTGCCGATTGGGGCTTTGAAAAGTTGGGCTTGCTCGCTCAACCAGGTCTTCATTTGATTCAAACCCTGGCGGTGTTTGCGGTATTGCTCAATAATGCGGTGTATCTGTTTGTGGTTCATCTAGTCGCCCTGCTGCTCCTCAATCGCCTCGGTAATCCGATTCCACCGCCGCCGCAATGGGTACAAGTGTTGCTCGATTACGAAGAAGATTGAACCCGTGTCCCGACAAACTACCAATCGCGAATCGATTCGAGCGTATACCGAACTGGAACGGGGACGGCAGTGGTTGGAACGATATCGGGGGAAACCGCCGGTATTTGCCTGTATCTTGGGGTTTACGGAGACGGGTCTGATTCCAGGGATTTCTGCTGCCGGACGCACCCCTGACGATCGCCGCTATACCGCGATCGCCGATGCGGAATTTCTAATCGACGGACCTCAAACCCATCCCCGTTATCCCCTGCCACCACTGGATGCTGGAGCTTCCCCAGTTTTAATTTCCCGAGCGGCGATCGAAGCTCACAACATTCCCGTCTATCTGTTCGATGCGGGTTTGCCCCAACCCCCGTCCGTCGAGGCGATCGATTTGGAGGGAACTCCCGCCCGTTGTCTGAGTACGGGAAAGGCCATGGAGCGCCAAACCGTTGAAGGATTACTCGATCGAGGCTTGAGATGGGGTGAGAAGTTGAGCGAGTCAGGGAGCTATCTGATTCTGGGGGAGTGCGTGGTGGGGGGAACGACGACGGCTCTAGCGGTGTTGACAGGATTGGGATTTGCCGCCACGGGCAAAGTCAATAGCAGCCACCCCACCTGCAATCATGCTCAAAAATGGGATGTGGTGTGTCAGGGACTGCAACAGACGGGTTGGGAACCCCAGAAAGGACGCGATTGTTCTGCCATCGATCTGGTGGCGGCTGTGGGCGATCCGATGCAAGTGGTTGTAGCGGGAATGGCGCTCGCCGCGAGCCGGACTGGCGGGGTGTTGCTTGCTGGCGGCACCCAAATGTTGGCGGTGTACGCTCTGATGCGAGAAATTGCCCGAGAAGGGGCTCTGGAGTGGCAGCCTGAGGAAATTGCCGTGGGGACGACTCGTTGGGTGGCTGAAGATCCAACGGGAGATACCTGTGGTTTGGCTCGCGAGATTGGAATGGTTCCCCTCTTAGGGACTCAGCTCAATTTTCAAATGTCGCATTACCCTCAATTACGGGCATACGAGCGAGGTTACGTGAAGGAAGGAGTGGGAGCCGGGGGTTGTGCAATTGCCGCTCATTTGTATGGGGGTTGGACGGGCGATCGACTGCGACGGGCTATCGATGCTTTAGCCCTGCGCAAGACGCGGATGGAGCGTAACGAGTTCTAAACAGACGGGCTGCAGTAGCGCACAGGAGCACGGGAGTTGTTGAGTGGGTTTGTGACATCAAAAACCCCGTTGGAGTTGGACGAGTCATTGGGCGAGTCAAACTAGTCCTTTTCCGTTCGAGGATGAAGTTTTGCCAAATTGTCGATCGCTCGAAGAATTTATTTAACTCTGCGAGCGAGTAGCTGTTCTTCTAAGGCGGCAATCCGGTTATAAGCCGCAGTGAGTTGGGCGGTTAACCTTTGAATTTGAACTTCTGGCGAGAGTAGTTTTTCACCATTTCGATCGCCAATTTCTAGACTATTTCCATCGACGAGTACGTCTTTATGTTCCATGAGGGAACCCAGCAAACTCATCTCATTACGACCGGAACGATCGCCATAGTTTCCAAAGCCAGAAGATTCGCTTTCCGATCTCGTGTCAATCTCTCGCTGGGCGAGCAATCCGGAAATTTGTAAGCTCAAACGCTCGATTGCTTCGTATAAACCATCTATTTTGTGGTTTAATTCCCGAACTTGGGCATCTTGCAGTGAATCCACCATGGGGTGAGTTCTCCAAAAACTTGTTCAATTTCATTGTAGAAACCGATTTGGACGATCGCGATTTCTTTCTCTATTATTTAACTTTTGCAAAATAATATCTGGGAAACGACAAGTTCTCAGATACTTTGTAACAAATGTATCTTTTTGCAATGGATTGCATTACGGTGAGATGTGAAGCGCGACGCAAGATGAAGGAATATTCCAGAGCGTAACGTTCAATAACAGTTATTGTCTTTACAGTAAAAAATTATCTCGATTTCAATCAAAAATTTCATCAAAAAGTCATCGGATATCTCTGAGTACTTAATGCGATGTGCAACCTTTTTGCGCTATATGGTGAGCGAGTCGGGGTAATCCCCTCAATTCCGCTCCCCCTTCCCCTTTGACCCCGCGTTGTCAGGTTTTGGCTCGTTCAGTTGCACATGGCGTTACTTTGGATTTCCAAAAGGATGCAATGACTGGAGGTTCTCCGGGAGACGATCGCACTCATCTCGATACAGGTGATACAGGTATCGTCTCCAGGAGGCGGAAATTGGGATAAACTCTATTGAATGTCCCTCCATAACCCGCACATGGCTAGTTCTTCGAGATCGATGCCGATCGAATCTCCCCTGTCGCGTCGTGTCGATCGCCGCTCGTTTCTGACCGGGACGGCCGCTTTGGCACTGAGTCAGTTCTTGGGAGGATGCAATAACACCCGGGAAATCTTAAGCATTGAGTTACTCAAAAATACCGTTCCGGTGCAATTATTAGGCAAATTTCGCGCCTCACTCGATCGACCGGTCATCCTTGAGTTTTCGCCAGAGTCCCAGTTGGCAAATTTATTTGCCTTGTTGCAAAACTTGCATCAGAAACAGCAAAACCCGGAAGAGAAGTCCTCAGAAGGTGGATTCTCGTCATTTTGGCAAAATCTCCCGTTCGCGCGATCGAACAAAACTGCCGTTCCCGATTTGGTGATGTTGGGGGATTATTGGCTTTCAAAGGCGATCGAGTGGGGGTTCGTGCAGCCGATGTCAACGGACAAACTGGCGATGTGGGAAAAACTCACGGACGAACCGATTCCTTGGAAAACCCTGGTCACTCGCGACAATCGAGGACAGCTTGCCGGGGTGGGTTCGGAAAGTCACGTCTGGGGTGCGCCGTATCGGTGGGGAAGTACGGTGATGGCCTACCGTCGAGATAAGTTTGAAGAACTCGGATGGACGCCGACGGATTGGTCGGATTTGTGGAAACCCGAATTGCGCCATCGGATTTCGTTACCGGAGAGTCCCAGAACGGTTATTGGTTTGACCCTCAAAAAGCTGGGTCGTTCCTACAATACTGAAAACTTGAGTGAAGTTTCGCAGCTAGAACCCGAACTGAGCGCACTCCACCAACAGGTGAAGCTCTACAGTTCCAATGCGTACTTACAACCGTTGCTTTTGGAAGATACCTGGCTGGCGGTGGCCCCCTCGACGGATATTTTATCGCTGCCTCAATACGAGCGAGAAATTCTAGCGGTGGTTCCTCAATCGGGAACGTCGTTGTGGGCCGATTTGTGGGTGCGTCCGGCGGGGATAGAGAATCGTGGAGAAAATTCGCAGGACATTGCACTGTGGCAAAAATGGATCGATTTTTGCTGGGAGGATTACATTGTCAGTCAGCTTTCGTTGTTAACGAAGGCAGCTTCTCCAATATTGACGGGGATGCAGCGAGGGTTGTTACCGGAAAATATTCAGAAAAATCTTGTGTTATTTCCCCCAGCGCAAACACTCAGCAATAGCGAGTTTTTGAACCCGTTGCCGGATGAGGCGCTCGAACAATACCGGCAATTGTGGGTGAAGGTGCGATCGAGTTAGCGATTGATGCCATGTATAGCCGTTGCCATATCGCTTAGGTCACAATTGACTGTGGGCAAAGGGGGCTTCGGGGGGCAACGAGCGCAGCGGTCGGACCCCGCGTCGGACGGGGCGTATAAACTCCTGGGGACACCCCAGGAGACAGCCCCTCCGCAAGACGCACGGGAACGCCGAACTAGCAAGGGAACGCCGACCGTTGGGGGAAGACCTCGACAAAATTACGCAATTGTCCGGTGTTGTCTGCACCTACAGTGGCCACTGCTATATCAAGTAGCACGTGGCATTATTGCACTATAAAGATAGGTTAGAACATCTTGCAAAGCGACAAGCTCATCGCAAGCTTTTGACCGATCGCTGAGTGCTGATTGCTCTATTGCCAATTGAGTATGACCGGTCAACCCAAAATTAGTATTATCCTCCCCGTTTTTAATCCTCCAGAGTTATTTCTGCGAGAATGCTTGGATTCGGTTCTCGCTCAAACTTACCCTGATTGGGAGTTATGTATTGCCGATGATGCTTCCACAGAGTCTTACGTTGGCAAAATACTCGCAGAATATCGGGAACGCGATCTCAGAATTCAGGTCGTTTTTCGCTCTCAAAACGGTCATATTTGCCAAGCGTCTAATTCAGCCTTAGAAATGGCGACGGGGGAATTCATCACCCTGCTCGATCATGACGATGTTTTCTCCACCAATGCATTAGCAGAAGTCGCGCAATCGATCGCCGAACATACCGATGCGGATTTTATTTATTCTGATGAAGATAAAATCGACGAATGCGGAAATTTTAAGTTTCCATTTCACAAGCCAGATTGGTGCCCCGATACATTTTTGTCGCGAATGTACACCTGTCATTTAGGGGTGTATCGACGATCGCTCGTCAACCAAATTGGTGGCTTTCGGGTGGGATACGAAGGCAGTCAAGATTACGATTTAGTTTTGCGACTGACGGAGAAAACCGATCGCATTTTTCACATTCCTAAAATTCTCTATCACTGGCGACTTCACTCGCGATCGACTTCCTCTGGAGCGGTGACCAAGCCTTATGCGTCCCAAGCAGCTCAGCAAGCTTTAGAAGAGGCATTACAAAGGCGGGGCGAGGTGGGTATTGTCCAGGAAATTCCAGGAGTAGCAAGTCATTTTTTGATTCGCTACCCAGTTCGGAAAAAATATTTAGTTAGTCTCATAATAATTATACCCAATTATGGAGAGAAATTACAGCATTGTTTGGATTCTATTTTTACCAAAACTCAGTACTTCAACTATGAAGTTATTCTCATGGGAAATCGCGAGCGCCAAGTTGAAGCAACCCCCATTTTAATCGATTGGCAAATTCGCGAACCTCAACGACTTCGATACTATTTTACGTCAACGCATTTGAACGATTCTCAACTGCAAAATGAGGCAGTCTGCAAGGCAAAAGGGAAGTACTTACTTTTTTTGAGTAGCAAATTGGAAGTTGAAACCTCAGATTGGCTTGAAGCTATGCTGGAACAGGCACAGCGGCAGTCTATCGCGGCTGTGGGTGCTTCGATCGTCGATTCCAAACGCCGAGTTGTTGATGCGGGAATTATTTTAGATTCGCATCACATCGAACATTATAGCCATCGCGGTTTACCCGAGAGAGCTGCGGGATATTTTGGCTACTTAAAAACGATAAATAACGTTTCGGCAGTTACCGAAAAATGCTTGATGTGTCGGCGCGATGTGTTTGAAGAAGTCGGTGGCTTTGACGCAGAATTAGCGGTGGCATATGGAGATATCGATTTATGCCTTAAATTTCAAGAGAGAGGTTACTATAATCTCTACTTGCCTCACGTGCGATTGGTTTACTCTCCGTCAGAAAGTCGGGATGCGCGTAAGGAGATTGAATGGCAACCATTACGCGATCGTGCAGCAACGATAATCCGCCAAAGATGGCATGCAGAACTCGATCGCGATCCGTGCAGCAATCCGAATTTAACCCACTCCCCTAACCCAATCATTCCCAAAACTCAACCTGATACCTTTATTATTACCGGAATGCATCGATCGGGAACCTCTTTCATGGCTTCCGTATTCGAGAAATTAGGCGTAACTTTAGGCAACCGACTTCTGAAAGCCGATCGATTTAATGCGGCGGGATACTTTGAAGATTTAGACTTTCTCAATTTGCAGCGATCGATTTTACAAGCATCCGGTTCGGTTTGCGAGGTGGGATGGATGGATTGGGGGTGGAATGGGGGGGAAGCGTTAGATGAAACTCAATGGAAAAATTATCTCGAATCTGCGCTAACGTTAACTCAGTCTCGCCAACGCCAACATCAAACTTGGGGATGGAAAGATCCCAGAACCTCTCTACTGCTCGATTTTTGGCATAGATTGCTACCCGACGCGAGATATGTGTTTGTTTATCGCGTTCCCTGGGAAGTGGCTGACTCGGTATCTCGCCTCAATCATCCCTTTTTTCAGGAACATCCCCACTGTGCGATCGAGATTTGGCATGTTTACAATCGCTGCATTCTCGAATTTTATAAGCAGCATCCCGATCGCTGTATTTTAGTCGGTATTGATGCGTTTTCCCAATCTCCAACCCAATTCTTGGATATTCTGCAAGGGAAGTTCGGGATGGAAATCAGCGAAGAGATGCGATCGCAAATTGGAGAGATATTTCAACCCCATCTCTTTCACCCGTCTGAGGATATTTCCTCAAAGATACGGAAACTCCAGCACACAGTACCGGAATCTTTGAAACTTTTGGCGCAACTCGATAAGTGTGCCGAGATTCCCAGCCAGGTATCTTGGGAAAACGAACTTGAAAATGTCACGATTCAAGTCAATAAACCCTCTCCCGTTATTTCGATTGTTATTCCCTGTTTTAACCACGGAGAGTTTCTTAGAGAAGCCATTAACAGTATCGACGAATATCCAGAACCGATTTACGAAATTATTATCGTCAACGATGGTTCGACGGATGAAGCGACACGAAATGCGATCGCCGATTTAAAGCAACGTGGATATATAATTATCGAACAAGCCAATCAAGGATTGGCAACGGCGCGTAACGTGGGAATCGATCGCGCCAGGGGAGAATATATTTTACCCCTCGATGCCGATAACAAAATTAGATCGAACTATATCGAGAAGGGTATCTCAATTCTCCAAAAATATCCCAAAGTGGGTGTCGTATATGGAAATGCATACTTATTTGGAGAAGATAGCGGTATCTTCCAAATTCCCGATTTTAATTTATATCAACTATTACGTGGTAATTATATTGATGCTTGCGCGATATTTCGCAAACAAGTATGGCGAGATGGCGGCGGATACGATGCCAATCTTCCCGATAAGTTAGGATATGAAGATTGGGATTTTTGGTTGAGTGTTGTTGAAGCGGGTTGGAA
Organism: Zarconia sp.; assembly: GCF_057467645.1. Classification (NCBI taxonomy): domain Bacteria; kingdom Bacillati; phylum Cyanobacteriota; class Cyanophyceae; order Oscillatoriales; genus Zarconia; species Zarconia sp. The sequence continues at coordinate 90,935 of NZ_JBRJXU010000074.1, read as the reverse complement.
ATTTTACCACCTTCGAGAGGTGACATTCGAGTATCGAGTGCGTCATGATTCTATGGTAGCAGCGTGCAACCTTCCCGAAAATCGCCAGAAGTTATTTCGCTATATCTGCAACAAACACCGCAATCTATTTATTCCCTATCTTCCGGAATTACTTGCCCAAAAAGAAGCCACGGCATTAAAAGAAAATCGACGGGGAAATATCCTCGCGTCTCATATCAATACCTTACAATCTCATTTAATCTCTAAAACGACTCAAAAGATAGAATGCAAACCCCAAACAACCCTAAGTATATCTCAATCTCCCCTCGTCAGTATTTGTATTCCGACCTATAACGGAGAGCCATTTCTCAAAGAGGCACTGTCGAGTGCATTTGCTCAAAATTACCCGAACATTGAGGTAATTTTATCAGACGATCGCTCTGACGATCGCACCCTAGAAATTGCAGACGCCTTTCGAGAGTATTCTAATATCGACTATATAATTGCAAGCCGCGAGCGTAGCGGTTTAGCTGAGAACTGGAATCATTGTCTCGAACTCGCGCGCGGCGACTACATTAAATTTTTGTTTCAAGACGATATTTTAGAACCAGACTGTGTTGAGAAAACCCTCAATCTTGCGGAATGCGATAGGGAAATTGGTCTAGTTTTTTCGCCGCGCATTTTTCTCCTCGAATCCGGAGTCGATCGTATTCCCTCATTAATGCAATTTTATCGAAGTAATCGTCAATCCTATTTAAACTGGTCAAATTTAAAACCGATTCAGCCAGGATTGGACTTATTATCCGATCCGGATCTCATGGAAAACCCCATTAATAAAATTGGCGAGCCGAGTACGGTACTCATTCGGAAGTCGGTTTTCGATCGGGTCGGTAAATTTGATTCTGAATTCTCTCAATTTTTGGATTTAGAAATGTGGTGGCGAATTTTGCTATATTACAAAATTGGGTTTGTCGATCGGAGCCTATCCTATTTCCGAATTCATACCCAGCAAAAAACTTATAAAAATATTAAAAGTTTAGATATAGAGTTCGATCGACTTTACTATAAGCTCGCGACCCATAAAAGTTTTTCAAAACTTCCAGATGGGATAAAAATCGAAGCCTTTTGCCGATACTTCCTCTCGACCAAAAATTCAAATCTGGAAGATCGAGATCGACTCAATAATCTGATTCAAAAATTTAGGGAAACATCCCCAACCGCCATCCAGGGAAAATCTCGCAGAGAAAAGATCGAGCAATTACTTCATAAAATGTCACAGAAATTTCCAGGAATTGCCAGTAATTTAAATTGAAATAAGCATTGACGTTGTTTGCGATCGCGACTAAGACAGACGAATTCACCAAGCAGCTCGTTTTTCAGTGGAAGCGATCGCCAAAATTCAAGTTTGCAACAGGCTGATTAGTCGATACGCTACTCCAGCAGACCGATTTTAAACTTGAGGATCCAAAACTCATGACCCCCTTGACTTCTCTAATTCTCACCAGCTACAACCAATCCCACTATCTTCAAGAGGCAATCGCCACGATTCTCGCGCAAACCGAAACGAACTTCGAGCTACTCATATGGGATGATGGATCGACCGACGATTCCGTGCAAGTGGCTCGCAACATGGCCGCTAGCGACAATCGGGTTACAGTGGTTGCTGCCGGACATTTGGGACGAGGACGATCGCTCGAAGCGGCGATCGCACATACCCAAGGGGAATATATCGGCTGGGTAGATGGCGACGACTTACTCGCGGCGACGGCTTTAGAGCAAACGGCGGCCGTCCTCGACGCGCAACCCGACGTGGGAGTCGTCTACACTGACTACGCGGAAATCGACCAAGACGGGAAGTTTTTAGCCATGGGGAAACGCTGCCAAATCCCCTATTCTCCCCAGCGACTGCTGACGGATTTCATGATGTTTCACTTCCGCCTGATGCGGCGTTCCGTTTACGATCGCGTCGGCGGCATCCACCCCAAATTTGAATACATCGAAGACTACGACTTGTGCCTGCGCCTCTCGGAAGTCACCGAAGTTCGTCACCTACCGCAGCCACTCTACTTCTATCGCCTCCATCCCGAAAACACCTCCCGCTACCAGTATCAAACCCAAATCCGACGCTCTCAAAAAGCGATCGAGGAAGCTTTAGAACGGCGCGGACTCGCCGATATCCTCAAAATAGAGGTCAAAAGGGGTAAATTCTACCTGCGCCGCGTCGCACCCCAAAAAACAGCGCCCATGCGCATTGCCTCCCTGCTCGTGCCGTTAAGCTTACCCTTCATCCCCATCGCCGCACTTGCCAAACCCATTCAACCTTTCAACGCCTACGGCATCGCTGACAGCAGCCAGAATATTTCCCCCCGCACGTTACCCGTTTCCGAGACAGGGTCGGGTTTGGCAAACTTGGGATTGGAGAGTGTGGAACTTGAAAATTTGGGATTAGAGAGTTTGAAACTCGAGAAGGGAGAATTGCACCTTCGAGACAACCTAGAACGAGACAACTTAGAAAATGCGATCGCCCCAACCACCGATTCCGCCATTCCCAACAACTTCCTCGACACCGACGATACCGAATATCTCGTCGGTGAAGGCTATGGCGATGGCGAAGGAGATGGCTACGGTACTGGCTACGGCTATGGCGGGGAAGAAGAAGGGTTTGGGGCGCTGATGCGTCCGATGATGGGAACCGCACGGATGGCTGGGTTACCCCAAAGCCGCGAAGTGCGCGTCGTTCGGACTCAAGACGAGATGTCTCGCCAGTTCGAGGAACCCGACATTAGTTAGAAGTAGCGACTGAAAAAAGGGTCAGGTCTCCAGATATCGCACGGGTGAAAACAGCTCGATCCGATGTCAGCATCTTTCTTCCTTGGCCCCAAAGTGGGCGTTAGCGAAGCCATGCCGTAGGCTATAGCATTTGGATTTGTCAGATTTCGCATTACCCATAATCAATCGCCCAAATGCGATCGCCCCGACAACCTCTCCCCATCGATCTGATAACGGCTCGCCATATCGTAAAACAAGCGATAGTAGTCCGCAAACTCTTGGCTTGGAGAGCGGCCCTCAAAATGATAGGTCACTCCCTCATCTCGCAACGTCAGGTGTATCGAAGTCACCTGCGATTCCACCTCCACCGTCAACTTCCCCTTCACCCCACCATCGGTCGTAAAGTTCGCCGAAGTCACCTCCGAACCACCGACATCTCTCTCCAACAAATACCCTCCCCAACCCGTTACCCGTACTTCGGGATTTTTAGGATGGGAAAACGTTCGTCCGTCCAGATTAGAAGGTGACGGACTCGCAACCCAATCCCTCGGATAAGGAAACTCGAAGCCAAACCGAGGATTGTCGTAAGTGCTCCAAGAATTGGGAGGTAGCAAAGGGCGATCGCCGCAACCGGATAGTGCTAAAGCAAAAAGCCCGATCGTCCAACGGTTTAACCCCTTTTTAAGCGTTCGTCGTTTCATTGATATCAACTGCATGCCTCAAAACGATTTGAGAAGTTATAGCGCTTCGCGCTGGTTTATTTACACTCTTGAAAAAATCCTTTTTTTCCATTCCCCATTCCCCATTCCCCGTTCCCCGTTCCCCATTCCCCGTAACTGAAAATCTGTAATGATACCAGCGCGAACTGCTATAGGCAGCAACTCTCCCCAGAGTCAATTGAGACCCAAACAACCCACTGACACCCCTTTCACCCGCTCAAAACCACTATTCCGGAGCTAAACTATTAAGCAATGTTACAATATTGCCGTTAAAATGGTTTAACGTCTTGACATCATCCCAGAGATGCCGATATTGTGTTTTACATACCCGGGTTAACCAACTCAGAGTCGTATGCAAGACAAACAGAAAGTCACCCTATATCTCTCACCCGAGCTGCATCGTAAACTCAAAATTCGATCGGCAGTAGACTCGGAACCTATGTCGGCTATCGCCCAGCGTGCGATCGTGTTTTATCTCGAACATCCCGAACTCGTAGATAGCGTCGAAGAAAACTACGGCACCACGCATCAAGTCTATAACTGTCCCGAATGCGATCATCCGGCAGTTGTCAAAGATGGCGAACTGGTTTCGATCGGGAACCAACCTGGGGTTCTACTCGATGATGAAGTATCCACCGCATCGACGAACGCCCCGCAAGATCGAGAGACTGAATCCCTCGTCACTTGCTAAAGCAAAATTCACTCATATATATATCGATATTTTTATCGGTCCGTTGTATTAATAATTGCCACTGGTGTTATCGCCCAGGGCACATAAGAAGGGTAGTACCGTTCAATTAGGTCGAGGGTCATGAAAGAAGAGCTCAGCGTTCTCATTAAAGCTCAATATCCACTAATATACCTGGTGACCTCTGAAGAGGAGCGGTCCGAGCAAGCCATTGCCACCATTGCTCAAACCTTAAAGCCCCAACGTCGCGTGTTCGTTTGGACGGTCACCAATGGCATCGTCGAGTACGGTCAGCCTCGCACCACCACCCAGCATAATACAGTTTCTCCCGAGGCGGCGATCGAGTGGGTAATTCGCCAGAAAGATCCGGCCCTCTACATATTTAAAGATTTACACCCCTTTGTGGATTCCCCGCCGGTGACGCGCTCGTTGCGAGATGCGATCGCCGCCTTTAAGGACTCCCAAAAGAACATTGTCTTAATGTCTCCCATCCAGCAAGTTCCCATCGAACTTGAAAAAGAAGTGGTGGTGTTGGACTTCCCCCTCCCGGATATGAAGGAGTTAGATCGCGTCCTCAACCACCAGCTTCAGGACGGGAAAAACAAGCGCATTACCACCGATGCCCGCGAAAAACTACTCAAAGCGGCGCTGGGCTTAACCCGCGACGAAGCGCAAAAAGTTTACCGCAAAGCCCAAGTCACGGCCAATCGCCTTACAGAAGAAGAGGTTGAGGTCGTCCTTTCCGAAAAGAAACAGCTCATTCGCCGCAACGGAATATTAGAATATATCGAGGAGGACGAAACCCTCGATTCTGTGGGGGGGTTAGAAGAACTCAAGCGGTGGTTGCACCAACGTTCTAACGCCTTCAGCGAGCGGGCGCGGGCTTACGGCTTACCCCAACCCAAAGGGATGCTAATTCTCGGAGTTCCCGGATGCGGGAAGTCTCTGATTGCCAAAACGACCTCTCGCCTGTGGGGTCTGCCCCTGTTGCGCTTAGATATGGGGCGCGTGTACGATGGCTCTATGGTTGGGCGCTCGGAAGCCAACCTGCGCAACGCCTTGAAAACGGCTGAGTCCATCTCACCCGTCATTCTTTTCATCGACGAGTTAGATAAATCCTTTGCCGGCAGTTCCGGTTCTGCGGACTCCGACGGGGGGACCTCCAGCCGCATCTTCGGTTCCTTCCTCACCTGGATGCAAGAAAAAACATCTCCAGTTTTCGTCATGGCAACGGCGAACCGCGTCGAACGCTTACCGGGAGAATTTTTGAGGAAAGGTCGCTTCGATGAAATCTTCTTCGTTGATTTGCCCAATCAAGAAGAACGCAAAGAAATTTTCCGCATTCACCTCTCCAAACGCCGTTCGGAAATTGATCGCTTCGATTTAGAACAACTGGCTAACGTTTCCGACGGATTCTCTGGAGCAGAAATCGAACAAGCTGCGATCGCCGCAATGTACGAGGCTTTCGCCCAAGATCGAGAGTTCACGCAGCTTGATATTATTGCCGCGATTAAGTCGACTCTGCCACTGTCGAAGACGATGACCGAACAGGTCAGCGCCTTGCGCGACTGGGCCCGACAGCGAGCCAGACCGGCGGCAGCTTCCATGGCTGAGTACCAGCAAATGGAATTCTAAAGGCTTTCTCTTGGCAGACTCTGCCGGGAGCAAAGGCTAGCATCCCAAGTGCTAGCAGCATACCCAACACAAACTTGGGAAGAGCGACCCCTCTAATACAAGCCTCTCGGTGGAGAGAAGTTTGTAATAAGGGTTGCCTCCGAACCAAGAAACCTCGCGACTTACGGTCCGGGGAATGTCAAATCCAACACGTTGTCGTTCACTTCAAATTCCCAATTAGGAGGAAATCCAAATGTCTCATTTTAGCACTCTTCGCACTAAAATTACCGAATCTGAAATTTTGAAGTCGTCTCTGCGCGACTTGGGAATCTCCGTCAAAACCGACGCTGATGTGCGCGGCTACAACGGTCAGCGGGTTCGTGCCGACATCGTTGCCGTCCTCGAAGGCGACTACGATTTGGGCTGGTCTCGCAATGGAGATGGTTCCTTCGACCTGATCGCCGACCTGTGGGGCGTGGCGAAGAAGCACAACCAAACCGAGTTGATCAACTCCATCAACCAAAAGTACGCCGTTAACAAGACCTTGACCGAAATCCGTCGTCCGGGTCTGCAAAATGCCAACGTCAAGCTGGTGGTGCAAAAGTAATTACTTCTGCGCGTTCCCAGGCTTCGGGTTAACTTTCTCAGTGCCAGTTAACCCGTTTTTTTCCCAGAGATGGCGGTGGATACCGCCAAAGATTTTTTCAAATCTAATATCATCAGCGCGATCGTTTCTCTGCAAAGGCGATCGCGCTTCTCCATGAGTAGAGGTAGGCGATCGATGCTTTGATGCTAATCTATGCCTCTGACCAACCTTGTTTCTTATATTCGTTTCAAGCGATCGCTCTGGCTCTACAATCACAACAAACGATTCCTAGAGTTTTATTGATGTTGTCTAAAGTTCGATCGACCCGGTTCAACCCCTTAAACTTTGGGTTCTTGCTGTGTTGCGCAATGTATACTCCCCCCACCCGAAGCAATACCGTCGATCGCGATTTGCTCGATCGTTCGATTGGGGAATGCTGCGGCTAAAATTGCTTTGGCATTGCGATCGGCTGCTCGATCCCCAAATTTTTGCATAATGACTGCATTGTTGCAGACATAATATCCAATATATCCAGCGGCAAAGTCATCAACCCCATATGCTTCGTTAATTGAGTCGGGTGTATCGAGGATGACGACATTCAATTTGTTCCCATCTGCATCCGTTGCATTTTTTAACGCTTCAATATTCTTTCGAGTGACCTCATAGTCATAAGATTCTCGAGAATTGTCACGACTGACGATGACTTCTCCTGGCTGGGAAAAACGGGCATAAAAATCGATATGACCATCCGTAATATCTCGACCTCGAATACCTTCAAGCCAAATAATTTTTTTCAGCCCTAATAAAAATTTAAGTTCTTCTTCGACTTCAACCTGGCTTAGATGCGGGTTTCGGTTATCGTTTAAAACGCAACTTTTGGTCAAAATAGCTGTGCCGCGACCATCGACTTCAAAACATCCACCTTCAAGTACGAGGTCTGTGGTTTGGATTGTTGCGTTAGCCGTATTGGTGACGAAGTTGGCGACTTTTGCATCTTGAGTGTGTTCTTGTTTGTTACCCCAACCGTTGAAATTGAAGTTGATACCATACTTTTGTCCATCACTTCCGAGAACAAAAGTCGGTCCGGTGTCTCTTAACCAGAGGTCGTCCGTGGTAAAGTCTACAAGCTCGATTGGATAATTCTGTGAATTTAATCCTTCAAGTAGAGAAATGACTTCGTCATAGTCATCAGGACTGACCAGCATTGAGACAGGTTCGTATTTGGCAATGATTCTGGCGATCGAAGCCAAATTTCTTTTGACTTCGGGGATCTGACGGTTCGACCAAATGCGATCGTTCGCGACAAAAGACATCCATGTCCTTTCATGAGTTTCGCTTTCTTCTGGCATCATGAATGAATGACGTTCCCAACGGTCTATCCGACCCGAATTACATGCGAATAAAAATCCTCCAGTCATTAAAGATGTTGATTTAATAAACTTACGTCTTGACAACATTCAATACCTTCCTGAAATTTGCCGAAACAGATCGAAGAACGAGACCGCGACTTCCGAGATGCTCCCGGTTACCTTCTGCCGAGTACAACCACTGCCACTGCCGTCACCAAGATGGCTACAACCGCTGGAACCAACGGCAGCCATCCCCCCAAATGTAACGCGATCGCACAGGCTTGGAACAGCAGCCAACTCAACATCGAGATCGCCCCGGCGAGTATCATCGGAGAACGCGATCGCCCCATCCACGCCACCCCTCCCGCGAACAGGGACCACATCCAAATCCACAACCCATCGCCCCATTGCAAGTGACCCCACTGAGGCAATACCCAAATCGAGGGTCGATCGTTAATGACAGCACTCAAAATGTAACTGATGGTGTGGGCGTGAATCCAAACCCCCGGCATTTTGCCCTGGGGAGTCTCGAAGCGATCGCGGGAGACGGGGGCGGTGTAGCCGATGAGAACGATGCGGTTTTTCACCCAATCGGGATTCACCGTTCCCTGCAAAACCTGTTGCAGAGACACGCGCTGTCCCGGAAGTGCCGCCCGATAGTTGAGCATCACTTGATAACTCATACCGTTGAGATTTTGATAGCCGCCAAATCGGGCAGGCAGGGGATGAAAAACCCGCGAACCCAACTGCCATCGATCGGTTTCCGTCACTTGCAGGGGTTGGACGTTGGCTTGCTCGAGGAAGCGGTAGGCTAGCTGAAAACTAAGGCTGTATGGGGTTTGGCAACTCGATGGCGTAGACGCCAAATTTGGATCGTAGGAGAACAACTGGCGGCGAATGGTGCATTCTTCCACGGGAGAGGTAATCTCGGCGATCGCATTTTGCCCGGATGGGGGTTCGGTGGCGTGGTTGAAATCGACAGGGAAGTTACTAAATCCCATTTGGGCGATGCGTTGCTGGGGGGAAAATTCCGGCGGGGGTTCGTAATCGCGATCGCCTCTCCCAAAGGCGCACACGGAAAATAAATTGGAATGCTGCCCAAATCGGGCGATCAAGTCTTGCCGTCCTTCACCTCGAGGCTGGTAGCGATGCATATCGATGCCGATGGCTACGGGTTGGTGGGTTTGCAAGGCATCGATGGTGCGTACCAGCGTCTCGTCGGAGAGGGGATATCCCCCCAAATCATTGACGTCGTTTTCGGTGACTTCCACTACTAAAATGCGGGAATCGATGGCTTCGGGGGGACGCTGGCGCAGGGTGCGATCGTAGGCGCTCAATTCCCACGGTTGCAGCAAGCCGGAGAATCGAAATCCCATCACCATCGCCATGACTGCCAAACTCAGCAAAAAAAGCGATCGAATGCCCAGGTTGGGTTGGGTGAAAAAAGGGGTTGGAGTTGATGGTGAAGTTGAGGGATGGGGTACCTCGGTAACGGATTCTTCCCGAACCGGATATCCCTGAAGCGATCGCCAATTGGGGGGTGCGATGTTGGGATTTTGATAGAGAATCGGCAGCCAACTGGCGCAGGGAAATCGATCTTCAAGTCCTTGCAACCGTTCCCGTGCCTGTCGTTGGGCGAGATACAGAGATTCCCCACTCGAAAAAGCACTCAGGAAGTACTTTAAGAAGACCTCCGCTACCCGATCGGGAACCGGTTCTCCCATGACGATGGTTTGGGGAAGGTGCAGGTTTTGAAGTTGATGGACTAATCCCAAGCCATCGCAGGAGTTGAAAATCGCCAGTTGCAACCCGCGTTCGATCGCTTTTCGCAACCCGTATTTGAGTTCCGTGACGGTCAAACTTTCCGTTTGATTGATATAAATTCGCCCGGTTTCTCCCTCGGTTTGGGAATGTCCGGCAAAGAATAAAATATCCCAAGGTCGATCCCAAAGACGATCGTTCAATTGAGCGCGATCGGGTTCCACGAGAAATTCCACGTCGGCATCGGGTAAATTCTCCAAACTGCGGCGATCGGTTTCCAGATTGATGCCTTGACTGTTGCCGAGAATGGCGAGAAGGTTGACGGTGTTTTTCTCGGTGGGTTGAAGACGGGTTGCCGTCGCTGTATCTTGTCTAAAAGATCTCGATTCCGATTCAAACGCACTCATAGCGATTCCTGCGTTTGGGTAGCGATCGAAAAAGTCCCATTCGTGCCAGGGAAGTTTGGGTAAATGGGGGTCGTCGGTCCGAATGAGAAATCGAATTTGTTCGTCGCGGCTGAGGGTCTCGCGCAGTCGGCGATCGACCGATTGAAAGGATTCGGCGTTCAGCCACTTTTGGAAGTCATTGCACAACGCTTTTGCGGATTTCTGACAATCGACAATTTGCCGATTTTGCAGTCCTTTGCGAATAATTTTTTGGGCTTTAATTCGACCGGGTAATCCGAGATTTCGATAAGACTCTTCCCAGTGTTTTTGCAATCGATCGGCAACTCCGGGAGCGGATGGTAAATATCCTTTCGTTTTTAAGATTTGCACGTCATTTTCAGATCGGATTTCTAGAATGGCTCGAAATCCAGAGGTATAAAAATCTCCCTCTAGCTCTAGAATTACGATTTTTTCCATCAAATCTTTCCCCAGAACCCAAAACTAAGTCGATAGACACCGAACGATACGCTCTAAGATATCTCAATGAGGAGAATAATCGTTGCGTTTAGACAATCCTCTCAAAAAGAAAAGACCTGTACCCCCGATCGAGTCAATTCAAATTTCAAAGACCTCCGTTACATTGATGTCATTTAAACCGATGCGAATGCTAAACCGTTCCCCCGGTTCGCCGCTAAATTGAAATTCTAATCCTTCACTTTGGGAACCGTCCGCCTGTAAGACTGAATTTCCCGCATCATCAAGTACTGCCATTTGCAAAGCTCTCGGTAAATAAGCGTGCGGCTCGAACGGATACAATTCTACGGTAATATTAAACTCAGAAAGCTCCTCAGTCGGCGCAATTCCCACTAAAAATAGCATCCGATTATCGGCATCGTCGCCGAGGGTGACAAATTTCCCTTGTTTCACTCCTTCTGGCATCGGTTCGATCCGATCGAGTGCGGCTTCGGGATTGCGAAAGTTGAAAGCGAGTTCTGGGGTTTGAAATCCTTCGACGATCGCCTCGATGCTTTTCCATCCCGCATCTACGAGATTGTTTAACCAATCGCTGAGTACCCCAGAAACGGTGGGTGAGGTTGAGGTCAATTCATTTAAATAGTCGGGGAATCGATCGAGAGATTGCAAGCGCTCGAAAGATAGAGTTTCTCTCTCAACGTGAGACGTAAATCCAATTAACTCCGCAACCGTTAATTCCGCATCGAATTTGACGAAAATATAGCCAACGCGATCGCTCCAAACTTGAGGAGGAATCGTGCAATTCGACATCTGGGGCAGTACCGGACGACATTCCAAACGCCCGATATTTTCGACCCATAAATCGGCGGTATCGGCTAAAACTTGTAATATCGGGTTCCAGCTTTGAGCGAGATCGAGACTCGTTTCAAATCCCAAGCATTTTAAGTAAAAATCTACCGCAAATACACTTAACGTATTGACGTAAACTTGCTTGGCTTTGCGAGCATCACCGTGCTGCTGGGAAAATTCTCGAGCAATTTGATGGTTGCCGAGGGTGAGGGGAACCTCAAAGGAGAAAGAATCGGTGCGAGTGTCGTTCATGGCAAGTCGTGTCAGAGTTGGAGCTAGTTTGAGAGATCGGCTTGAAATTGAGGGGCAAACTTCGTCAAACACCGCAGGTAAAAAGAGCTGAGGGTGACGACTTTAACATCGAGTTCGGCGGAAATTTCTTTCCAGGAATATCCCCCAAGAAATTGCAAGGCGATATATTGAAAATTGGCTGCTGGTTTTTTGACAATATGGGTGCTTTGAAACACCCCATAGCGATCGTCCCGGATACACTGAATCACCGCTTCCGAAAGAGAGGGGTTCGATCGCGATCGAATATCGGCCGGTGTTTGTTTGTCCAAGACATCGAGCGTCGTTCGTCTCAGTTGCGATCGATCGGCACCTTTGGGAAACGTCGGCATCAAATCGCGGCCCGCTTCAATGAAAAATCGCTTTTTCATCAAGAAATTCGCCCACTGCAATACTGCCAACTCCGGATTGTATCGATCGATATTCTCGCAGAGGTACAAAAATAACCGTTGCTGAGCTTCGGCATAAATCTCTTCGTAGGTTCCCGGAAACTGCCCGGAGAACGGACGTACGAGTTTGCGAGATCGACCGATAGCACTCACCAGTCTGGCTAAAGCCTGCTGGCGTTTTGGGGTTTTGGGAGGATGCTGCTGGGCTTCTACGGCTAATTGTTTGAGCTGTTCGTCTAAATTCATGAGCCAATCGATTGTTCCCAATTCGGAAGTGCGGATTTGTTGCCCATCGCTACATTCAGAGTTGTGAGGACGGGTTCGGGTGCGAGCATTGCTTTTTCTTGGGAGCATCGGAGGCTTCGAGAGAAAGATACTCGTAACGCTCAAACAGTCCGCACAATGGATGAATGCAGGGATAAACTGCGCACTTTAAGTACTCTGCGCCCGTGCACCTTACAACGGAAGGGAAATTAACAGACAAGTCATGTCAAGGGTGGGTGGAATCCTCTCGATCGCGCAGTGCGATCGATGTTGACTTCCTAAAGGAGATTCGCAAATTAAGCAGTCAAATTCTGCAGATTGGGAAGAACTTTACAAAATGTAATAAGCCGCTGCTGGAAAAGGGTGACGGGTTATCGGGATATTCAGAATTGTTAGGACACTTGTTTTGGTGAGCAACGGAAGCAACAGAAGCTTCGGGGACTTCGGGAGAAGTATGCCGGTAACCCTTAGACCTGGAGTTTAGACTGTCCGTGCCTGAATGCAGCTAGAAAGGGAGAAGATTTCAAAATCAACAAAAAACTCGCAAAACAAAACCCTGTACTTATTGTAAGTACAGGGCTTGTATTTGGTGGCGGGAGGCGGATTTGAACCACCGACCTTCGGGTTATGAGCCCGACGAGCTACCAGGCTGCTCTATCCCGCGTCGTCTTGACTTTCACAAGTATAAGACGATGGGCTCGCAAATTGCAACCCCTAAAAAGAATTTTCTCAGGAATTCTCACAGCATCGACATTTCTCCTACCACTTCCAGGCGTTTGAAGTCGCCGAACGTCATATATTTTTCCGCCAGATTCTCAGCGATCGAGGGACCGATCCAGCCCATTTGCCGGAGAACGTGAATGGCTGCTGCTCGTTTTGCCCGGTGCGCGCCGTCGGCAACCTTAATCGCCAGTCCCATGCCTTCTCCCACTCGCCCAACGCACTGAATGCCTTCCGCACCCGCTTTACTCACCAGTTCTCCTTCGCTGAGGCGCATCAGTTCCGTATCGAACTCCCCTTCTCCGGATATCATTCTCGGGTAGTGAGTCATCGCGCGGACGATGCGTTCTAAATCCAAGCTATCCCCCGAAGCCAATCGCGCATAGAGGGATGCAATTTGCGCCAGTTGCATCAAATACGTCGGTGCGCCGCAATCGTCTCGCGCGCCGATAAATTCGGCCGCCGGCATTCCCGAGAGTTCTGCTAATTTACTCAAAATCAGCTTTTGGACGGGATGGTTGGGTTGGAGGTAGTTCTCCAGGGGCCAGTTGCACTGCCCGCAGACGGCGAGCATTCCGGCGTGCTTGCCAGAACAGTTGTGTTCCAGGGCTGATTGCTTGCCAGGGGGGATCGGACACTTGAGCTGAGTGGGATCGATATCGGCGTGCCAGAGAATGCGGAACACCTGCCTGGCTTGGGCGATCGAACCTTTGTGAGAACTACAGACGATCGCCAGGTCGCGATCGGTTAAATTGTAGCGATCGAGGGTTCCGGTGGAAGTCACCGCCAGGGCTTGGAAGGGTTTGAGGGCCGATCTGGCGAAGGTGGTATCTTCGGGATTGCCCGCCACGGAGAGGACTCGCCCTCGAGTGTCGCAGATAACGGCTTGAACGCGATGGGTCGATTCCACGATCCCTTCTCGGAGCAACTGAACTTCTAGAGTTGCGGTTTGTTTTCTTTTTCCCCTAGTCATATTAGCGTGTGGCGATTTGGCGTCATGCATGGGTCTCTGAGTTGAACCGGCTTGGTTGGCGGGTCGATGGCGGGGTTGGGCTGCTTTGGCGACTCCAGTCTCGCTCGATATTACCCCGATCCGATCGCCCTCGAACGTTGCCGACGATTTTTATACATAGCACTCTAGCATTCTTAGACCGCACAAATCGGAGTGACTCCCGAGTGGTTCGTTACAACCCAATTAAGTTGGTATTCGGATAGTAGTGCCCTAGAATTTGTCGGTAGTTGTATCCTTGCTCGGCCATGCCTTTCGCCCCCCACTGACTCAGACCGACCCCGTGACCGAAACCCCGTCCGGAGATATTAAACGAGTCACCTTGGGCGGTAACGGTAAAGAGAGTACTGCGCAGATTGAGGGCGCGGCGCACGTCTTCCCCCTCGATCGAGCGACTTCCCCCACTGCCGATGACGGTCATCGAAATCACCCGACCGTGGGGGGTGGTGCGATCGGGCACCATCTCGTCAACGGTTCCCACCCCAGAGATGCGATCGCTCAGTTCGCCGCTCGAAAAGGTCTCGTTCCATTGATACACTGGCGCATTCCCATCGTAGTCGGGAACCCCCCGCAGGTAGGGTTTGGGTTCTTGCCAAATTTGCTCCACATCTTCGGTATGACCCCCCGAAGAGGCGTGAAAGACCGCTTCGATCACCTCCCCGTTATAGCCGAGGATTTCCCCCCGCGTGGCATTGACGGCTGCGATCGTACTCGGGTCTTCTTTGTCCGTCCCCACGTATACCTGCCAGAACGTATCGTCCCCCACATCGTAGGTGTCAGTGCCGCGATGTTTGCGCTGGTAGAGGGCATAGGAACGGGCTGCCACTGCCTGGGCTTTGAGGGCTTCGCCGGGCCAACTCGGACTCATCTCCGCCCCCACGACGCTGTAGAGGTATTCTTCCAAATCTACGTAGTTAACCGCCGTCAGCTTCCCATCAGCGAGAACCAGCTTCGTGCGACCGCGATACCAGAGATCGCCAATATAAACGAATCCCCCCTCCCCCGGTTCGATCCACATTTGACTGGCTTGCCAGTGACTCAAGGCTATTTGGTTATGACCGGAGACCGCCAGAAAGGCGTTCATGCCATCGAGTTGACCCAACACGCGACCCGTCCCATCTTTGACCGTGGCGGGCGTGGAACTGCCCACTTTAACTTCCGAGATATCCGATTCGATGGCGACTCGCATTTCTAGGGCGGCAGCCGGGGAGAGGGCCAGCAGCCATAACAAGACGGAGAGTCCCCCCACGGAAGTCGAGCGAGCGATCGAGGATTCGATCGAAGAAACCACCGAGGCGATCGTTCGAGCAAATATCATCAGCGCACCATCCTCCACAATTGAAACCGTAACCATTAGGATATGTCAGACCTAAAATATTCGATCGCCCCGGCGCAGAAAATGTTTCCGAGTTGCGTGGATGGCGATCGCTATTTTGGGAGAGCGTCAACGATCGCCTCGATTTTACCTGACTCGACTTTGTGAATCGACAATTTATGTTTGAGGATTACAGTCTGCAAACCCCAATTCAAAACCTCAGAAAAGGTGGCACATCACATGAGTGTCATCCATTCAATCTAAAATTCCGATCCAGAAATGATTTGAGCGCGATCGTCCGAAAGAAAATCTTTTTGAACGCTAGAATCTATGTCTAGTCAAAAGTGTACGGCTAACTGATGACCCTAGCTGAGTGCTGACGCGCTGATTGCTCCCTGAAATAACACACCCAAACCCCAAACCGGCGCGATCGGGCATAATAGAGTGCAGAATCGGCACTAAAAGACGATCGCAAACCCGTGCAAATTACATTTTTAGGAACCAGTTCCGGAGTCCCCACGCGATCGCGCAACGTTTCGAGCGTCGCGATTCGCTTAGTCCAACGGGGAGAAGTATGGCTGTTTGACTGCGGTGAGGGAACCCAACACCAACTCCTGCGCAGTCCGGTGAAAACCAGTCAAATCCGCCGCATCTTCATCACCCACATGCACGGCGATCATATTTTCGGGTTGGCGGGGTTGCTTGCCAGTATGGGAATGGCGGGGGATGTGGACAAACTCGATCTCTACGGTCCTCCCGCCCTTGAAGACTACCTCCAGGCTTCCACCCGCTATTCCCGCACCCACTTGTCCTACCCGATTACGTTTCACAAGCATCACAAGGGAATCATCTACGAAGACGACGAGTATCTCGTCCGTTGCGATCGCCTCGAACACAAGGTTCCCGCCTTCGGATACCGGGTGGAAGAAAAAGATCGCCCCGGTCGATTTGATGTTGCCAAAGCCAAAAAACTCAATATTCCCCCCGGTCCCATCTACGGTCGCCTCAAGCAAGGGGAATCGGTGACGCTACCGGATGGTCGTCTGATTCGCGGGACGGATTTGTGCGGCGAACTCCAACCGGGACGAAAAGTAGTGTACTGTACCGATACGATTTATTGTGAAAACGCCGTGGAACTGGCGCGGGAAGCGGACGTGCTGATTCACGAATCCACCTTTGCCCACCAGGACGCGCAACTGGCCTACCAGCGCCTTCACTCCACATCCACCATGGCCGCCCAAGTTGCTTTGGGTGCGGGAGTGAAACAGTTGCTGCTCACCCATTTTAGTCCCCGCTACGGACCGGGAAATGGAATTACTCTCGAGGATTTACTCCAAGAAGCGCGGGCGATTTTTCCCAATACGGAGATGGCGAGCGATTTTCGGACGTTTGATGTGGCGAGATCGTAAATCAGTTTTAGGGGCAAGGGGTTGTGGAGGCAGAGGAGGAGTCAATGCATAATCTTCCCCCACACCCCATCTCCCCTTTCTCCTAAATCTCGCTCGAGCTTCCTGAGGTTGTTTCCAAATTCCGAGCTTCAAATTTTCCGGCTTGCAATCGCGATCGAATCTCGGCAAGGTGCGATCGGGTATTCACCGGTAAACGCGGTTGGGGCAGTTCCATGTTCGGCCAGGTGGGAATGTCGCTACAGGGACATTCGGGGTTGGGCATACCGCGCTCGCGCAGGGGGACGAGGATGTCGCATCGGGCGCAAGGGGCGAGTTCCCACTCAGAACTGAGGAGTTGCTCGATGGTTTGCGGCATTCCTTCGAGATAACAGTCCCCCGACTCGGGAGAGCAAACTAACTGCCAGCAGGCTTCAAATTCGGGACTGTAGCGATCGCCGCAAACGATCGAGCGAGGGCACATCCATTGCTGGCCGTTGCGAATCCAGAGCTTTTTACCCAACTGAAACCAGTAAGCGAGATACTGTTTGACGCAATCTGTCGAAGCCATAATATCAAATCGGGTTGAATAACCGTAAGTCTGTGTGAGGCGAAGAGAGGATTTTGGACGTTGGAGATGTTGCCGGAAGTCTCCCCTGAGCGGGTGAAATAAATGCAGGTAGCAGGGGAATAAAGGTCTAGTTTTAGATACAACGACAGAGTCTCAATTTTCGATCGAAAACTTACTCGAACTACGTTTATAGTAACGAAGAAAAAGTGTCTGGGAACCCTCAAAAACTTGAAATAGTATTAAATTGAGTGAAGCCAAAGTAACAACTGATATATCTCCTTACGGGGTGATGCAGAAGACAAATTCCCGGTCCCCCCTTCCCGATAAGAGAATGCTGTGCGTAATTGATGCCTTCGCGCGCGCGTCTCATGCAGGAGAATCGAGCATTGGAAGGAAACGAGATTTCAAGACTTGCATCTTCCCAGTCCTCCCCCAGTTTCCCATGCTCAAGACCGAGCGCAACCACCGGAATCTAAACAACTTACCCCGGTCAGTCTTGCCCCTTCCCCTTATCCCCGGCGTCGTCAGGTTTTGGATCGTGAAGTCGTACGTGGCGTTACAGTGCAACTGGGCACCCGGAAATCGAACGTAACCTATCTGAAACTGGGCAACAATATCGCGCTACACTAATCCCAGAACAATCGATCCTCCAACCATCCGCATCGCGAGCAGAAGTAACGTGGCACAGGCTTTATCCGAATGGCAGCAATTTCTCCAGTGGATTCAACGGGAATTGCGAGTGCGCTCGCGCCGGGTATCCTACAAGCGGCCGTCTGCGAGTCAGTTGAAAGTCTATCGAAGTTGGCTCGTGGGAGTCGGCGTCCTCACCCTCGTTCTTTGGCACTGGAAACTTGCCCTTTCCTTGGGAACGGGGGGATTGGCGATGTTTGTGGCCTATTCCAGCCAGAGTTGGAACTGGCAGCGCATTCGTAATTCCCTCGATCGAGTATGGGATCGCCAGAACCGGCAATTTACCCTGACCCTCGCTAGCGGCGGCGTGGCAACCCTGGGAACCTATATGGCATTAGCCCTATGGACGGGGATGGAAAACCACGCTTTGGCGATCGCGATCGTGCTTCAGGGGATGGCGACGTTGGCGGTGTTGGGGTTGCTAGTTCGCGCCGAACTGACGCGACGTTCGTCCCGCCGCTATGTGAGTTTCGATCGCCAACTCGATCGCCTTACCGATACAGATCCCCTCGTTCGGGCGATCGCCGTTCGCCAAATCCTTCGCCTCTGGCAGGAAAACTCTTTAGAACCCACCCACCGAAAAGCCGCTGCCGATGCCTTTCGTTTGATGTTGCGCCGAGAACCCGAATCCCTGGTTCGGAATTCCGTTCTTGAAGGTTTAAAAGCCATGGGAGAGTTAAAAACCCTGACCTCGGGAACACCCCCCATTTCGATTCCCGTTGAAAAAAGTAAAAGTTACCAAAAGAAAGACGGGAAGCTGAAAGCCTCCGTGTTTTAACCGGGGGATGAAAGCGACACGAGTGGCTTTAGCCGCCTAATAACTGGAGTTTAGACTAAACTCCAGTTAATTGACAGACCACTAGAAATTCGATCGCCCTTTGAGAGACAGGCAACTCAATTTTAAAATCCATCGTAACTCATCTCGAATTTGACTATCGTTTGGCAAGAATTACGTAATCGTCAATGGCATAATGAAAATCAAAATTAGATTGAATATACTTACGATGAAGAGCACTCATCGATTTATAGGGCGATAAATTTTCTCGGGCAAATTTGCCAAACTCTTTGCGGTTATAGATTCGTTGACCGGTCGAACTTAGATACTTATACCACTCCAGTTGTAACCCCATCTCTCCGAGAAATATTTCAATTAGATTTTTTTCGTGAAATCCTTTTTCGTGGGGATAGCGGTTGTAAAAGCTATGCAGCTTATATCCTTGAATGACAAGCAATACATAACCCGTGGATTTGAGACATTTTGAGAAAATATGCCGATAGGTGCGATGGGAGCGAATTCGGCGCTCTCGATCGGCAAAAAAACAGTGAGAAATGACAATAAAGTCAAAAAATTTTTTGGGAATTTGATAGGTTCGACGCTCGTATTCAAAAAGGTCTAGGGTATTAAACTGAAAGTAAGCGTTAATGGGAGTGGGTTGAGTTTCAATATAACGCCGCCAAAACTGAAGACCGCGATATTGAAGCGCCGATTGCTTTTCAATAGAAGAATAAGAAATATGTAGGGGAGGTAAAGCCACAAAATCACGACAACTTTGTAAGAGTAAAGCAAGTCCGTAGGTCACCGTTCCCGGTCCTGCCGCAACATCAAGAATATTGAGACTAGAGGGTATTAAATTGTTTTTATAAAGCAGAAACCACGATAAGTAAGAGCAATAAATATTCTCCAAAAAATATCGCATTAAGTAGATGTGAGGCGTGAGTCTTAGATCGTAGTTCGGATCGACACCTTGCTTCAAGCCTTCAATATCATTTAATGCCTCTTGCAAGGCAGATTTGCGAATTTTGGGAGAAACTTTTTCAATTTCTGACTCTAAAAAAATCGCTAGCTCGTCTTCAAGATGATAGAATTCGCGCGCGTGGATGCCAGTACATTGAATTAAGCTTTCATCGAGATACTTAATATTAAATTCTCGTTCGATAAAATCAATAAAGTCTCGATCGAGGGGGAGCATGGACGAACCATAGGAACTTTTCTCGAGCACCGTGAGAAGGGGTTCGGTCTTGATGACTTTTTTTCTGAGTTTGGCAGTTTGTAGCTTTTGCTCTTGTAGGGATTCTTCCAGTTGAATTTTTTCTTGAAATAACTGCTCGCAGCAAGACAAACTTTTTCCCGATTTTTCGATCGACTTCAGGAGTTGTTTGGCTTTGAGATCGTTTCCTTGCCGAATTGCTGTTTTAAACTGATGAGATCGCCACCACCGCTCCAATAAATTAATCATAACCAAACCCCTGAGGCCCTTCTGTAATTTCTAAATTTGGAAGTGCGAGTTCTAGCTTATCTTTAAAATCCTGATAACTTTTCTCTTCGTTTTCGTACCACCAACGATACTTTTGCTTTAACTCGATGGCTTGCTTTCGGGTACTCGCAACTAGAAGCTGACCTCGAGTCTGATGAAATGGCTGGATGATAATCCGATCGACAAAACTCAGGGTTTTAATAAAATCTAATTCCTGTTCGGGAAACGTGGGTAGAAGTGGCGTGATTGTTATCGAAAGTTTGGGGATGTATCCTGTGTTGCGATCGATATTCGCTCGAATCTTCCGAACTGCATTTAATCGTGCTTTGATACTCGGCGATCTGGGTTCAAAATCTTTACGAATGGCTTCGCTTCCCGTGGGAATACTCATATTAATTCGCAAAGCCTGTAATCGCTGTAACAGATCGATATCTCGAACGATAGTGGGACTGCGCGTTTGAATGACAAGAATTGTTCGGTATTCCACCATCACCTCTAACAACTGGCGCGTGAGTTCCACCTTGGATTCGATCGGCTGATAGGGATCGGTGACGGTACTCATATAAATTCGAGGTTCTCGATGGGGGTTTTTTCGATACCAGCTCTCTAACTCTTTCTTTAACAGTTCGGCGGCATTTTCTTTGATAATGACCCAGTTTCCCCAATCTTGACGCATTCGAGTATTAGGACTGAAAGCAGCAGCATAGCAATAGCTACAGCCGTATTGACAGCCTCGGTAGGGGTTGAGGGTAAAGTCGTAGGCACTGATATATCCAGTCGCTTTCGTCAGCAGTGACTGTGCCGATTTGGCATACACTTTTGCCGTGCCAAACTTTTTATCTCGAACGCGGAAAATAGTGGGTGTACCGTCACAATACCCCTCGTAATATTGCTTTGCCATTTGGTTGTGAACAGCGATCGCGCCTGATTGTGCTCCCTTTTTCGGTTCTAACTCAGTTCGATCGCGATCGGCAACACATCCCAAAAGGCACCACAATATTGAGAAACTATAGAAATCTTCGGCTACACCCCGATAGACTTGCGATCGAGCTTTGATTTTAGCGATCGCCAAGGGAAATAGATTCTGTCGGATACGTTAGACTTAAATTAAACTCTGTGAATTAGGCTTTCAATTCCACGCACACATCTGTCGTAACGCATCTTCCTAGAGCATCCTTTAAAAAATAATTTTAACGTCCTTAAAGTTGATAGAAATTCTCATCGTTCAGGTAAGCTAAAAGTGCCAACCGTTGCGGATTTTTGCTCAACTACTTTCGAATACGCTGCACTTATTGGTAGTTTTCTGTTCCGAGTTGTTTCTCGTACATCGCATCGAGATTATTGGATATCTCGTCTTCTCTAATTTTTTCTTGCCATGACTTGGTCAAAATATAATGTACCTCATTATGCAAGTTGCGACTTTTCATAACATTCTATCTTAATCTTTCAAAAAAGACCGATTGGGATTTGTAATAATTTTCAACAGTAAACATGAAAATCATATCCTTGACAAATACGAGCCTATTGACGATGAGTTTTCTCTGGGGGCTTACGGTTTCTCCAGTCGAGTCGATGCAACGCGATATCCGGGCACAAAAAAATTACCCGGTGCAAGAGGCTATGCGCCAAGAAATTGAGAATATTCTTGGTTTAGCAGGATTGAATAAAATTGAAATGCTACCGTTTTACGCCCTAGATTTAAAAGAATATCGTCAATCGCAACAGAATCAACAGATTGCCCCATTTTTAGGATACTGGGTCCGGGAATGGGAAATCTTTCCACCTTATTCCTCCCTGAGTATTTTTTCGTCAGAACTGGAGAATCATCTTTGTATTATCGAAGAAGTCTACGATTACGGAGAATATTATGATTTAGAGCGACAAGTGAGATCGGCTCGATTTGAGTTGGTTTCGATCGAAGGAGAACGGGCGATCGGGTCTACATTTGTACTCGATCGGAATTTAATTTCCCTCGAAACGAATCCCCTGGGGGAAGAAAAAATTGAATTTTTAGGAATTGTCAATTCTCAAACGAATGAATTTGAAGGGCTTTATACCTCTTCAAGTATTTCAGTGTACGAACCGTTCAACTTGGAAATACAACGACAATTTGAAGCGAATGGTTGTCTCGATTCTCGATCGTAACCTTTCCTTTCGACGACCGGCATTACGCTCTTCGAGGTACCCTATTATCCTTCCAACGTCCGCCAAATTACCACTGGCGCACAAGCGAATTCAAGCGTCTTCCATCGAAGTCGAATATTGCATTCTCAATGGAGAGTCCCTGCTGATGGCGGATGATACCTTCGATCGCGTCGTCAGTACCTGGACGCTGTGGAGTATTGCCAAAGTCGATCGGGCGATCGAAGAAATCCGTCGCGTCCTCAAACTGGGAGATCGATTGTTCTTTCTCGAACATCGTGCCAGCAACGCTGTCAGCGTTCGCGTCTGGCCAAATTCCCTCACCCCTATCCAAAAAATGATTGCCGACAGCTGCCATCTGAACCGCAATATTCAATTTCTGGTGGCGGGAACTGTATACTGATTTGAGATTTTTGGCATCGAGACTATGTATAAAACCGCACTCAATCTAAATTTCTTTGAGATTATTTAAGATTTCTGTTATAAAAATTAACAAGGCGAATGCAAGAGGAACGCGATCGAATGCTCAGACTCATTACCGACTTCGACGGTCCAATCATGGACGTCTCCGAACGGTATTATCAGGTATATCAGTTCTGTCTCGAGCAAACTCGCCACCGGAATCGCTCGGTACGTTGCCTATCGAAATCGGAATTTTGGCAGCTCAAACGAGCGCGAGTTCCCGAACGGCAAATCGGAATTTTGTCGGGTTTAGATGCCGATCGCGCGGTCGAATTTGCCAAGTTGCGAGGACGCACGGTACATACTGCCCCCTACCTGCATCACGACACCCCCATTCCTGGGGCCGTTGAAGCCCTCGATCGCATCAAACAAGAAGGGATCGACTTGGTAGTCATGACTCTGCGGCGTACCCGAGAACTCGACGAAGCTCTCGATCGCTGTAATCTCGGATGGTTGTTCGCCGCCAACCGACGATACTGCCTGGGTAACGATTACACCAAAACCGGCGATGTCAGAGATAAGCCGATGTTGATGACTCAAGCACTCAAAGAGTTACCCCCAGTGACGCATACCTGGATGGTTGGCGACACGGAAGCGGATTTGGTGGCCGCAAAAACCCACGGTATCAAGTCTATTGGCGTACTTTCGGGAATTCGCGATCGCGAGCGCCTCGAAGCCTACGCACCCGATCGCATTGTCAAGAACCTTGCCGATGCCGTGGAATCCATTTTTGCTGAAGCCGTTCAACCAGTTCGCTGATTGTTTCTTCGACTCTTTCCACCCAATAGTATCGATAGGACTCACCCACCTGCGAACCGAAAAATACAGATGTAGCGCGTGACCGGCTTCACCTGCTTTCAATCTCCCCTTGGCGCGAGTCCTATTTACAGATCCCTGAGGTCAAATCGCTTTTATTTCAAAAAGCTTGCAGTCAGCCACAGGAGGAAAAACGTAATCCAGGCCGTTAGCGTGTTCACCGCCACTTGAATCCCCAGTTGGGGAGCGATCGCCGTTGCTAAGGCTCCCCCGGCCAGCAAACCGACGACGAGTGTTACGACCGTCAGCAGCAGCGCTCGACCGAAGCGATTTTCCTTGCGGTTGAGAAAATAAAGGCTCGACCCCACGCCTAATGCCAAAGCAACGGGAGCGAAGTTCGCACTAATGCTCAAAGCACTTAAGACGAATAAGATACCGGCCGGCCAGAGAATATCGGCTTGGCTGGGGGTATCGAGGAGACTTTGCAACCAGGCTGGCGTTCGATTAACTGGTGTTGAAGTCTTATTGGGTGGAGCTTCTGGCGTGAGGCGTTCGGGAAATCGAATGCGTTCGGGAACTTTGATTTTTCCTTCCTGACGCATCCGCAAGCGCTCCATCAAAAGCGCATCGTAGGCCATTTCTATTTTTTCTAAAACTTGCCGATCGCCTGCATTCTCTTCAAGTAGACGACTGCGTGCGGCTTGGATTTCATCAAAGGAAGAATCCTCACTGACCCCAAGCTGTTCGTAGGGACTTCGATCGCTCATTATTCGGATACTTAGCCTAGATTTCTTTCTAGCTTAACTCGAACCCTCATATTTTAGTCTTCAAACATCCTTCTCGACACCAAGTCTTTATCCCGGGGATGGCTTCTGTCTGGACGCGAGATTGACGGGGAAGCCGATCCCAAACCCTGACGGGATAAGTATTTCGATTCGACGAACTCTATCCCCCGCACCCCAATCTAGAAAATCCGAGATTCTCCGGCAAAAACGGGCAAAAAGACGAACCATCTGAGTTATAATCTGGTGGTACATCGGAGTCTGCAAGTACAATGTACTAAGTATATCTCAACAAAACTTTATGTTTGGCTCTTGAAAGTCGTAGTACGTTGTTGATACCCATGACCAGAACGAAGCCCCCCTCAAACAAAGTTCTCACCATTCGCCTACCTGCAAGCGAGTTGGAGCGTCTAGAAAGCTACTGCATCGAACGAGGTCGAACGAAAACCGATGTTGTGCGAGAAATGATTCGTCGATTGAGGGTGAGTCGTTAACTCTTCCAATCTGTAGGAAGCGCCTGAAAAGATTGAGGTGACTTTGCTGCGAGTCTTTTCTTGGCGAGATCTACTCGCTCTAAACCTGTTGCCACCCTACGATCGCTCTAAAATTTCCAGCACCGCTTTAGGCTGTAACTTTTCTTTAAACCAGACCGCCGAAGCCGGAATGTCAGCGACGCGCACCCCAGCTTTATCCAGATTTAGCCGTTCGGAAATAGCCAGAATCAGGTTATCGCATCCCGAGCGTCGCACCCGATCGAATTTCTTTTTCAAATAGTCCGGTCGCCAGTAGCCGACAATTTCGAGTAAGAAATCTCTTCCATCCGGGTGAACCAAACGAAAATCGGGAATCATCACCGTACCGGGGAGGGGGATTAAATCCACTTCCCGCTCTAGCACCCATTCAGACTTCAATTTCGCCCATCGCTTGGCAAAAGACTCTTCGAGCATACTATCGTAGGGTTTGCCGGGGGGATAGTGGGTGACCAAACCGCAATCGGAGTTGAGGCTAAAACGACCCTGCTTCCACTTGCCGGTATAGGAGTCGCGGTTTTGCAAGGTGGCTTTGAGACTCCACTTAGTGACGTGAAGTAACGCCGGTAACAGTTTTGCGATCGCCAGTCCGTAGCGCGTACTGGGTTTAAACAAACTCGTGGGACCGTCGATGGTAATCGTAAAGCCAAAATCCGCATCCCCTTCGATATAGGCCATCAACCCAAACAATTTCAGATAGCGAAACAACAGCTTGTACTGTCCCGGAACGTTCCGGTGGGCGTTGATGGTAATATGGCTGGCGCGGTAAAAAATCCCCTGAACCTGGGAAAGATTGTAGAGGTGTAGCAGTGCATCGGGTTCGGGGGGGTCAAACTGGGTGAGGATGCGATTTTCGAGCAAGTCGGCATAGAGTCCGCGACGTACGCTCTCCACAGAGACTTCCCGACTGCTTTGACGACTCAGTTCGTCGGCAACCCGATCTAAGATCGTTGGGGTTTTTTGGGGACTGGGAGTCGAGGCGGCCGCTAGGGAAAAAACTCGCTGGCGCAAGGCTGGGGGGTCGAGAGGACTGACAATTTCGATGGTGCAAAACTTATTTTTGAGAATGTGCGCCAATCCCCGCTTGACGCGATAGTCGGGACTGTCACCTTCAAATTCGAGTAACTTGCCGTCGAGTTCCCCTTGAGGAATGCCAACTGCTTTCTCGAACAATCCGATCGCATCCCCAGCCACGCGACGGTTTCCCAGATCGATTGCCAAACGCTTGGGAATCAATTCTTCCCCGCTATAGCGGTGACTCAATAAATCCGTAGGTAACACGCTTTTGGCTCGTTGGGTGTAGAGTTTGGGGAAATTTGGGGCGATCGCATCATGACTTGAGAGCGATCGTTGTTATTGTAACGTCAGGGGGAAGTTTATACAGCGTTCGGCGAGGGTGGGGTTTGGGTATCGGCGGGTTTACTGACAAAAGTCGCACCGGCGCGATCGCGCAGCAAGTACACCTGCTAAGATATCGGGGCAAACAAAATGACCGATTCCTGGGTTCTGAGCCCCAACAAACCAGCATCGATTGCCATTAAACTCTCGATGTTTTTGGGGCACGGGTCAAAGCGACGGGATTGCCAAACGGTAAAAATGTCTTGCTCTCGAATCCTCAAACAACGGGATTTGATTTTCCCAACCGTTTGCATTCCTTCGATCGCGCTTTGTCGCTAAATATCCCGCTCTCTTGAGACTTACTTTTTTAGACTTATGAACAAAACAGAATTAGTAACAGCGCTTGCGGTGCGAGCTGGTGTCACGAAAAAGGAAGCCGACGTCGTGCTGAGTGCGATTGTAGACGTAATTATGGATACCGTTGCCAATGACGAAAAAGTCGTCCTGATCGGCTTTGGTTCCTTTGAAGCCCGAGAACGCAGCGCGCGAACCGGACGAAATCCAGCAACGGGAGAACCCCTAGAAATTCCAGCGACGAAAGTGCCCGTTTTTAGTCCGGGTAAAGCCTTTAAACAAAAAGTAAGCGAGAGTTAACAGCTTACAGAGCCTGCCAGTCAACTCTTTGAAATCAGATAAGAGTCCCTCGTTAGGGTGGAGAAAGAGAAGCGATCTTTCTCCCCCTGCTCCCAACGGTCGGCGTTCTCTTGCTCGTTCGGCGTTCCCTTGCCTCTGTCGCCGACGCGGGGTCCGACTGCTGCCCACGGTCACTTGTGCCCTAACCACAGTAGCAACTGCTTTATCCCTCCTCGCAGGCCGTCGAAGCCGCATCGCGCGAGCTTGGGAACAGCCACCTCAACGCCCCACATCGATCGTGAACTTACCAATCGACCTCTTTGAGTACGAAACTCTAGCATCTCAATCGCTTTCGCCGATGGCACTCGATTACTATGCCAGTGGTGCCGGGGAAGAACTCACCCTCAGAAGCAATCGCACTGCCTTTGAGGCAACCGAGCTGCGACCTCGGGTTTTAGTCGATGTCAGTCGCCGGGATTTAACGACTCGGGTACTCGATCGAGATTGGGCAATGCCTGTGGCGATCGCGCCGATGGCCTTTCAATGTTTGGCAAATCCCCTCGGAGAACTGGCAACGGCGAAAGCTGCGGCCCGATTCGGCACGGCCATGGTGCTGAGTACCCTCTCAACTCAAAGTCTGGAAGATGTGGCGATCGCCTCCAGAAGCGTTACACCCTCCCCAGAAGCCTCGATACCCAATTTTGGGTCTCCGTTGTGGTTTCAGTTGTACGTCCACCGCGATCGCACTCTCACCGAGCGTTTAGTGGAACGCGCCCAGGAGGCTGGATATGAAGCATTGTGCGTCACCGTCGATGCACCAATACTGGGAACGCGCAAACGCGATCGTCGTTGGGAGTTTTGTTTGCCTGAGGGCATGACTTTAGCCAATCTCGTGACCCTGTCGGATTTATCGATTTCCCACACCGAAGGGGAATCGGGTTTATTTGCTTATTTTGCCGAACAGCTCGATCCGAGCCTGACTTGGTCCGATTTGGAATGGTTGCGATCGCTGACCTCCCTGCCGGTGGTTGTGAAAGGAATTTTACGCGGTGACGATGCCAAACGCGCTCTCGATTGTGGGGTTCGCGGAATCGTCGTGTCCAATCACGGGGGGCGGCAACTTGATGGGGCGATCGCTTCTCTCGATGCGTTGCCTGAAGTGGTGGATGCCGTGGGGGATGAGGTGGATGTCCTCGTTGATGGTGGCATTCGTCAGGGAACCGACGTTCTCAAAGCCCTGGCACTGGGGGCAAAGGCGGTGTTGCTGGGACGACCGATTTTGTGGGGATTGGCAGTGGATGGTGAAGCCGGTGCAGGTCGCGTTTTGGAACTGTTGCGAGCGGAACTGGATGTGGCAATGGCTTTGAGCGGCTGTCCGTCGTTGGCACAGATCGATCGTAGCTTGGTGCGGTAGCAGCGCGATCGGATTGCGAGAACGACAGCCGTTGTCGCGCGTTAGAGACCCCGAGTCAAAATTGGGTGGGATGAATACAGCGATCGACTCCAGTTTCAGGGTTGGTCATCGCTCAAGAGTGAAATTCGAGAATCTATACGCATTTTTTGACATTATTAAAAACTGAGGCAAATCGATTGTCAGGGAACCCTTACTATCATATTCCTCTTCAACGAACAATCGCCTCCAAACCTTTACCCAGATAGGCTTTGGCTTTCATTCAAAAAATTAATCAATACTTTATACTTCAGGGTCAATATATGTAACAATGTATACAGAAATTACTAGGGTGCGGCAAATTTAGTGCAGGCGTACCGAACAGAATGCCTTGACCTGCGACCCTTGCATCGAATTGTTTCCAGCAATGCACAAAATCCAACTCAGTTATCGCGGCGTTCCCTACACTCGAAATCCATCTCGCGTTGCCCCCGCCACTCGCCGTCTCGGAAAATATCGCGGTCGTCAATGGAGCACGCAGCCTCTCGATGAAGAATTTGTCGTCGCATCTACGGCCCCCCTCAAATATCGCGGCGTTGAATATTTTGGTGCCGTCCGACCTTACGCGCTCAGCGGTCTGCTCGATCGTCCTTGGGTTGAAGATGCTGCTGTAGATGACTTGTGGTTGGTGCCATCCACTTCAGGCTAACATCATCCCCAGACCTTTCGTGCAGATGCCATGACCAGAGAACGAACTACCCCCCTAGAAACCCTGCACCGCCAACTTCTCCAACTGGATGGTCGCGGATACAAAGCCTACAAAGACATTCAAGGACGTTACGATTGTTCGGAGTTTACCCTCATTATCGACTACGTCCAAGGCGATCCCTTTGCTTCGCCGAGTAAATTTCGGATTCTCTTACCCCAATCCGTGGCAGGTTTTCCTAGCGCGCTCTATCGCAGTCGCAGTCGCGAAATCGCCCTGCGCGACTATCTCACCCGTCAGTTCTCGCAATGGTGCAACCGCATCAGCGAGCGTCGTGGCACCGGCAAAAGCGGGTTAATCTCCACCTGTCGGATGGGACAAGAGGTCTTAGAGCGCACTTCGGCATTTGTGGGGGACGATCGTGTCGAAATGCGATTTGTTATCGGTCTTCCCGCTCAGGGACGGCGGATTTTGGGACGGCAGGCGGCACAGATGCTGTGCGAGGATATTCCCCAAATTGTCGAAGGCGCGCTCTACTATAACAACTTGGATGCTGAGGAGATCGAGCGTCACGTCGAAACCGTCGAAGATGCCGATTGGCTGCGCGATCGACTCTCCGAGCGAGGTTTGGTGGCATTTGTCGCCGATGGATCGATTTTACCCCGCCAGAGTGGGGTCGATCCCCGTCCCCTCCAAGATCGCGCCGTCCCCTTTGAATCTCCTCCATCGTTGCGTGTCGAATTTGACTGTCCCAACCGAGGCAAAATTACCGGCATGGGAATTCCCACCGGCGTGACGCCGATTGTCGGGGGAGGTTACCACGGCAAGTCCACCTTGCTCGGTGCGATCGAACTGGGGATTTACAATCGGATTCCCGGAGATGGTCGGGAGTTTGTGGTGACACAGCCGGATGCGGTGAAAATTCGCGCTGAAGACGGTCGGCAGATTGCCGGGGTCGATATTTCCTTATTCATCAATAACTTGCCCCAAGGTCGTTCGACGCAGCAGTTTTCGACGGCGAATGCCAGCGGTAGTACCTCCCAAGCCGCGAATATTATCGAAGCTTTGGAGATGGGGGCGAAAGTGTTGCTGGTGGATGAAGATACGGCCGCAACCAATTTTATGATTCGCGATCGCCGGATGCAAGCCTTGATTGCCAAAGAAAAAGAGCCGATTACGCCGTTTATCGATCGCGTCCGGCAACTGGCAAGCGATCGCGGTGTCTCCACCATCCTCGTTATGGGGGGGAGTGGAGATTACTTCGATGTCGCCGACACCGTCATCGGTCTGGAAGATTTTCGACCGCGAGAACTGACCCAAGAAGCCAAAGCCATTGCCCAACAATACGCCACGGGACGTACGGAGGAAGGCAGCAAGGACTTAGGAGAAATTACTCCTCGCGTTCCCCTCCCCGACAGTTTAGACCCCCGTCGGGGCAAGCGTTCGGTGAAGTGGCAAGTTCGAGATGTGGATGCGATCGCCTTCGGAACCGAAGACATCGATTTATCTGCGGTGGAACAATTGGTGGATGTGGCTCAACTGCGGGGGATTGCCGAAGCGATGGTCTACGCCAAACACCACTATATGGACGGACGGCGATCGCTGCGGGAGATTATCGATGGGGTAATGGCCGATATTGAGGCGGGGGGTCTCGGAGCGATCGCCCCCTTCCCCAGCGGAGATTTGGCAATGTTCCGTCCCTTTGAACTCGCCGCCGCCATCGATCGCCTCCGAACTCTCCAAATCGCCTCCCATTGAGCTGGAGATATTGCGGTGCGCTTTTTGTCATCATAGGAGTCGCCATTCGCTGTTATGACACATCAGCAACCCAGAACATCAACACGGCAAGGTCTTTACTGATGGCCGATCGCGCCAGTGCTCTGTGCTATGTATCCCTCTTCTGTCATATCGAGTTCGGTTGAATACTTACAATGACCGTTGTGGTGAGAATCGGGGGCATCGGGAGCAACGAGAGCATGGGGAGAGACTGAAAGAAGAGATGGATCGGGTTTCGCTATAATTGTCACGAATTATTAGAACTTGATATCACTTCCATGAGGAGGCTTGTCTAACCGACTCTTTCCCCCCTGTTCCCCAAGTCTCCCAAAGCCCCCCACAGTTCCCCAAAGCTCCTTTTCCCTGGATACCGAACGCTCGATCGAAGCCGTCGGTGTTAAGTTGGTGTTGGGAATATCTTTCGATCGACCCGAGAGACAAATTAAATTTCAGTGTTTGGTGGTTCGTGTAGCAGAGAAAAAGACTCAATCCGATACTAGTTGTTGTTCGATGCGATCGCTTGCAATACTCCGTGAGGGGTCTTGGGGTTTCTACCGATCGAGAAACTCTTGCCAGTCTCTAATCGAGTTGAAGAAGGTTTTCCTTTGTAAATGAGCCAGAGAGAAGCCCTTCATCGTCGCGTATATCGGGCCGACTTTCTCTGAGCCTCTATGAAACAATAGGGGAATTTGAAGCAGGGAGCATTACCATTTCTACCCAGTGCTTTATAGGACTACCCCGATGTCAATTCGATTTTTAAATCGTATTCTATCGAGAATACTTGGGCAAGCCTCCCTGCGGGCGGTTCTCGCGATCGCGATGGCATTACCAGTGTTGGCAGTGGTGGTTTTGAGTCGATCTCTAACCACCATCGGTCTAGGGATGACGCTCGTCTTGGGTGTTGTCGGATTGGGATTGGCTGCGATGGTAGCCAAGGCGATCGAATCTTGGATTCTCGAGCCGGTACGATACTTACATTGGGGGACGCAAAGTCTGGCGGCACTGGGAAATGGGAATTTCTCAGAAGGAGTTCGATCGCCTCGCGCAAGCAACACGGAGGAAAAACCTCTCTCTGAGTGTGACGATCTCCTCAGAACTTTGGCGCAGTTGCGCGGTCGAGATCGAGCCGCATACCCGCGGGTTTGGGAACGTTCTGACGAACTGGGTCAACTCGTCAGCAGCTTCCATCAAGTCCTGAAGCGGATGGAGGCCGCTTTAGTTGCTTCGGAAACACAACGAGAAGAACTGCAACGTTTGGATCGGCTCAAAGACTTATTTTTGAGTAGTACCGCTCACGAACTGCGCACCTACTTTAACGGTACCATCGGCATGGCCGAATCGATCCTTGAAGAGAGCGATGATTCTCCCTCAACTTGGCAAACTCAAAGTTTGTTGGCGATCGCCAGTAGCGGACGCAGAGCCTATCATTTTATTAACGATATTCTCGACATCGCCCACCTGAAGAAGGGAACCATCGAGTTACAAATTCAGTATCTCGATTTGCGCACGATTGTCGAAGATGTGTTGCAAACCCTTCATCCTCTTTGGGGGGAAACTGATGCAGTGCAGGTTGAAGGGATTCCCGATAATTTACCCCTGGTGCGGGCCGATGAAAATCGCCTCAAGCAAATTTTCTACAACCTGATTGGCAACGCGATTAAATTAACCAGTCGAGGAACCATCGACATTTGCGCCCAACAGATTTTCGATCCCGATCGTCCCAGCATCGAGATTGCGATTTCCGATACCGGTATGGGAGTTCCCGAAGAGCAACTGGCGCGGATGCTGTCTTTTTTCGATCGGGCCCAAAGCGAGATCGTCTACGAGTACGGGGGGATGGGCGTCGGACTGGCGATCGTCAGTAAACTCGTTGAGGCCCATGGCGGCAAACTTCAAGTTCGATCGACTCTGGGTAAGGGTTCCCAGGTGAAGTTTACTCTCCCCATTTTGACAGATCGAGATCGGAGTGTGGACGAAAACGTTCTCCAACTCCCAACTCGTCCCATGGTGGTTCGGAGAAATTCGGAATCGATTTTCAACCCCGTTGCCCCCACTTACTCCAACGGACAACCTCCGGTAAAAGTGTTGGTTGTTGATGACGATCCGATTCACGTCCGGGCGATCGTTAACTATTTAGTGTCAGAAAATTACGAAGTCTATCGTGCGTCCAATGGACTAGAAGCACTCGATGCGCTCAATAATAACTTTCGTCCCGATATCATTCTACTCGATCTGGTCATGCCCGGAATGACGGGATTTGAAGTGTGTCAAAACATTCGCCAAACCTTTCATTCTCACGATTTACCCATCGTCATGCTCACGGTCAAAAATCAAGTCAATGAAGTGATGGCGGGCTTAGATGCGGGGGCCAATGACTATTTAACTAAACCCATCTCCAAACACGAACTCATTGCTCGAATTAAAACCCATTTGCGATTATCTAATCTCAATGCAGCCTACAGTCGATTCGTCCCCAGCCAGTTTTTAAAACTCCTCAAAAAAGATAGCATCGTCGATGTTAAATTAGGAGATCATATTCTTCATAGAGAAATGTCGATATTATTTTCTGATATTCGTTCTTTCACAACGCTATCGGAAAAAATGACACCGGAGGAAAATTTTAAATTTATTAATTCTTATTTGTCTCGTATGGAGCCGGAAATTATGAAAAATCATGGCTTCATCGATAAGTATATCGGCGATTCGATTATGGCTCTCTTTAGTGGCGGTGCAGATGATGCCATTCGAGCGGCGATCGCCATGCTCCACAAATTAGTCGAATACAACCAACACCGACAGAGTATTAACTACGATCCCATTCAAATCGGGATTGGTATCAATACTGGCTCGCTTATGCTCGGTACCGTCGGTGGCAGAAATCGCATGGATGGAACGGTGATTAGCGATGCTGTTAATTTAGCCTCTCGCATCGAAAGTTTGACGAAAGAGTATGGTGTTTCTCTTCTCATTTCCCATCAAACATTTGCCAGCCTGGAAAATCCCAATGAATATAAAATTCGTCTCATCGAACGCTTGAAAGTGAAGGGAAAATCAGAAGCGGTTGCCGTTTTTGAAGTTTTCGACGGCGATCCGCCACCACTGCGAGATGCTAAGCTTGCCACCACAGGAATTTTCGAGCGAGGCGTACTCTTTTATTACGGTAGCTCTTTCCGGAAAGCGGCGGATTGTTTTGAAGAGTGTTTGGAAAAAAATCCTCAGGATCGGGTTGCTCAAATTTATCTCGAACGCTGCAAAAAATATCATATTACCTAAAGACTGCCGTGAAGGTGGGCAAGGGAAGAGGGATACTCGGGTGAGATGGAAATGTCCTCGCGGTCGTGGCGACTGCGAGCGATCGATGGATCGCTCGTCATTTCACAAAATGCGACAACCGATCTCGGTTTTGTTTACAAAAATTAACTTAAGTGTTAAATTAAGTTAAAGAAATAAAAAAGTCGTGGAAAACTGCCAACGATTGAAACCCTAGGCTTACTGGGTGTTGCAACCGGATATCGCGAATCAACAGCTTCGATAGAAAGCGATTCAGGCGATCGATCTCGGGAAAGTTGCGATCGTCAATCCCCTTGCAATCTTAAAAATATTTAAATATCGTCATTGAATTTCTCCCAGACTCTAGGTTCGCCTCGACCTGGGGATTTTTTTTGCCAAGTCACACTTCTCCTAGAGTTAAATCTCTTTATCTTTATTCATAAACACCTGACTGCCTGACACAAGTACCTCAAAGGCTTGCTCTGTCTATGTTCTACTATTTACAACTCAAAACTCGTTTTGAGCGAATGCGATCGCCTACAAGCCATGACCTGCCGTCAAGCCAGTCATTGAGTTTTCACGAGAAATCAAGGGTTTGACATAAATGTGTCCGGCAGTCAGCATAAACACTCATCTTTCACCCATTTTGTTTATGGGTTTGAGGCAGCATGACTTAAGAGTTTGGCTGTACAGAGTGTCTTTCTAGATCCTCATAACTCTCCAACAAGATTAAAGCTGCATTCAAAACAATTTGCACCGACCCGACAAAAAAATCTCGATCGAGGGTTTCGGGTAAATCCGTGGGTTGATGATAGTGGGGATTTCGGAAATTCGCCGTATCCGTCACCATCACCGCACTGACTCCCTGAAACCAAAATGGGGCGTGGTCGCTACGGAGAACGTCGGGGGTGAGGAGACCGCGCAGGGGAATCGGCAGGGTAACGACGGGGGGTAGTTCGGTGTTGCGGGCGGTTTTGAAAGCGTTGAGTAATTGGGGGTCTTCTGCATTGCCAACGACTGCCAAAAAGTCTCCAGTATCGGGTAAGGCAACGGCGGGTAATCCCTGGGGGTACTGCTGGCAGCCGGGAGTGCGACAGGCAAATCCGAGCATATCTAAAACGATCGCCCCGTGGAGGCTTTCGGCATCAGCGGTACTCGCAAAGTGTAAACTCCCGAGCAATCCCACTTCTTCTGAGTCAAAAAATACCAGTTGTAGGTTGCGGGGGGTTTCTCGATTCGCCAGTAACCGGGCAACTTCGAGGACGGCGGCAACTCCAGTGGCGTTATCGTCGGCACCGGAGGAGTTGGGAACGGTATCGTAGTGGGCCCCGAGGAGGATAGTTCCGGCTGCAGCATCGGTTCCAAGACGTTCGGCGACAATATTAATGCCGCCGTCAAAGGATTGGAGTTGGGGGGAGTATCCAGCTTCTTCGAGGGATTGGATAATATATTCTCGGGCCCGATCGCGATCGACATTCCGATACCGTTCGTAAGCCAGGGCTTCGACGTGTCCCATCAACTGGTTGCCGCTGACTTGGGGAAATCGGCGATCGATATGGGTGGGTTCGACGGGTTTTTGTTTGATGGATTTGGCGGCTTCGGCAATGGTAGGCGGCTGGCTGCCACAACCGAGACCACTGAAAATTCCCAGCAAGGCGAGTAACCCAAGAGATTTTGCGATCGAATCTTTCTCACCCCAATTCACCCTCGTGCGAATTCTCCCATTCCGATCTTTCAAGTTCGAACTCCGTGCAAAAAGAATGCCGACATCTCAATAAACCACAAAGAGATAAAGGACGCGACTGCCCAGATCGGCATTTCGCCAGGTTGGAACGCTTCAGCTACGATCGAAGATCTCATACGCGCAAAACAACATGACCAGTAACGACTTACGTAAATACCGGGCCTTTCGCGATCGCCTCTTAGAAGTGGGGGAAGCCGAACCCCGTACCATTGACGAACTCTTCGATAATGCGATCGCCCTCAAGCGGCTCCTAGGGAAAGAGATGACCCCGAGGCGACAGCAGACGGTTGGTTTCTTGACGAATAATTTAACGTCCACTTGCGATCGGCTGGGATGGTTGCAAGTGGAGTGCGAAGGAAATCGGATCGTATTTTCCAGGGATGGATATGAGTTCGATTTTTAGAGAATGTCGTCACGATCGTCAGGACAGTCTAATCTCACAAAGCGCATTCCTCTTGCCGAGCCTCCCCTACCCAAATTCAATACGAACCTTGAGATTTCCCCGGCAGAAAAAGCCGATCGAGAAGGGTGGCTGTCCCAGTTGGATTGGACTCGCGAGGAGTTTGTCGAACGGTATCGCCGAGGCGTAGCCAAAGGGGTGGTTCTCGCCGCAACCAATTCCCATCAGCTTGCCCGAGAAACGGAGAGTGAACTCGCCATAGCGCCTCTACTCCAGAGCGCTGGCTTCTGATTTCGCGGGGGATTCCCTCCACTACGTTCCGCCCCAACACGGACTTGCGTCCGCGAAGTTGTCTTACACCCCTACGGCAGCAGAAGTCCTGGTTCCCAAGACCTTTAGCTGTCTAATCCCCTCTGCTCTGATATTGATTGCCGCATTTTCATCACGGTCATGATGCGTACCGCAACTCGGACAATCCCAATAGCGAACATCTAGCGGCAATTCGCTAATCCGATCGTGACAGTTTGAGCAGGTTTTCGAGCTGGGGAACCATCGGTTGATCTCGACCAACACCTTTGCGTCACGTTCGAGTTTGTACGCAAGGAAGTTTACGAAGGTTCCCCAACCTACATCGGAAATAGCCTTGGCTAATTTATGGTTCTTGACCATACCTTTTACGTTCAGGTTTTCCACCACGATGACTTGGTTGTCGTCAACGAGCTTCCGAGAGAGCTTGTGTAAAAAGTCTTGACGAGCGTTGGCTAAACGCTCATGTACCCGTTTTCTTCGACTTGAACCGAGGATAACGCGCACGACCCGCGAAGAAGTTCTTATACGCCGTCGTCAAATTCAATGTCGCGGCTTGGAGAACTTGAGAATAGCACTCTTTGAGCCACTCGGTTTCTGGGTCTTTTTTGAGTTTCGGTAAGTACGAATTGAGCGCTGATTGCTTCAGAGCCTTCCCCGTCTCCTGATAGGTGGTAATACTCAAGTTGAGAGCGTAATTCCACCACCACCGAGCGCAACCAAAATGTTGAGCGAGAATCTGTTGCTGCTCGTTGGTCGGATAAATTCTGACTTTGGTTGCGCGGTGTTGCACTGTTTATCACCGTTTGTTACTACTATATACAATTCACAGTAAAATCATTCCGGATAATAAGAACTATATGCATAGCTTTCAGCGATTGAGAACTGGGTACTTATTTCTGCCGCGCTGCACTAGAATTGAGAGCGATATTTTTGGCATATTATATGCCAAGCTTTAAACGCGAATAGATTTTTATCCTCTGGAGTGCATCAATATGACCTTTTGTATTTTTGAACATTGCGATAAATTTTCGTGGGGGATGTTCAAAATATTTGTAATTTAGAATCTCTAAAGCTGAGATTTTGGGTTGTGTTAATTGCATGTTGTACCCATACCGCTCTAGCATTTCTCCTGCTACAGCTTCAAAAATACGTAGCTCCCGTGGTGTCATTTCAGTGCGCCATTTTCCAGAATTATTTTTAATAATAGGCTGGGAAAGATTTTGCTGGTTTTGTCGATCCGTCATATAAGGCGCACTGTTCGTGTGAAAATTCAGCATCTCCGGAGCAAAATATTCTCCTAAAAATCGACAAATATTGTGCAGAACCCGTTCTGTATCTGAGAGTAAGTCTTCATAACGAACTTCAAACAAAGAATGTTCGTCAAGATTCGCTTTTAATTCTTCAACAATATCAAGATAGTTCACCCACCTTTTAGCAAGATGATATATATGTTTAGGACCAAAGCGAGCTTGCTTCAAAGATAATGCCACATCACGTCCATCACGAACCAGATGAATCACTTGTGCATTTGGGAAACCACTGATAATTTCACGCCAGTAGAAAATATGGTCAGGTGTTTTTTCCCCCCAGCGTTGCTTCCTTTCACCTTGAGTCCAGGCAAGCATTATGCCATTAACGACACCGTGAAAATCAAACCGGTCAATTGCTTCAAGAGCAAGTTTACGGTCAGGGCGAGGATACCAGTCGTTCATGACATCCGTACTGAGAATATCGTCCACCAAACGTTCGCGATTTTTTGCGAAGTTTAGATCGCCATAATATTTGAGCCACGGATAGAAGGTATTGTAGAGATGAGATTCATATGGGATCGCAATTTCTGGATGAGCTCCGATAATCCGACTCAAAAGTGAAGTTCCAGATCTCGTTGAGCCAAAGATAAATATGGGGCGAGATAATTTTGTCAACTCAATTTTATTTTCGGTCGTCATGATTGTCATCCCAAATTAATGAAAAGCAGCACCAAATAGGGCGTTCCAATGGACGACTCATCAATCTGTTATCCTTTTTACACCCTTGACTTGATTCTATTCAATCTCATTTTCATTTGTCATCAGAAGTTTTTAAAGTTAGCGTAACGATCGAAAATGGGGAAAGAATGATAAGATTCTTTCCCCAAGCAATGAAAAAATGAAGTCTGAGGATCGCCTCATTTTCTAGGGAGTGGGTTGCGACATTTGTTCAACCCCATCACACTTTTCATGAATCCATACAGATGGGTGGTGCTTTCTCTAGAGACCCCACCTAGCCCTTGGGCTTTGAGGCTCGATCGCTCTAAGATTTCAATTCAATCTCGACTCCCGTAGGTTACGAAAAGGGTGGGAACAGCCATATCTAATAATGTGCCACTGTCACCTGAGAGATTCCGGTAGACAGTTGCAAGGCGGTGAGGCGATCGGGGACGCAATGGCGCGGGGGAAGGCGATCGAGGAGTTTTAAGCGGCGCAGTCGGGATTTCACGGCACCGCTAGCCCCGGCAATAAAGACTTGGCGGCGCTGGGTGCAGGCATCTTTCACCATATTTTCGATCGCCAGAGAGGCCGTCACCCCCAGAATCGGCACGTCGCTCAAATCCAGAATCAAAATATCGTAGTGTCCCACCATGGAGATACGTTGGGAAATGGTTTTCGCCGCCCCGAAACTCAAGGGACCGCTGAGGCGAAATAGCAACACCCGATCTCGAGCTTGCTTCAAAAGCCGACGCTCTTCCGGACTCCAGCTTTCATCATCGGAACTCACGACCGCTCGGACGTTTCCGCTTTGCCAATCTGTCAGACGCTTGACTGTGAGCAAGTTGGCGACGAAAACCCCTACGGCAACGGCAGTAATCAAATCGACGAACACCGTTAGGAACAAGACCATATACATCAATCCGGCGGCCTTGAGAGAGATTTGGTGAGCGCGTTTGAGGAAACTCCAATCGATGATATCGATCCCCACTTTCAGAAGAATACCCGCGAGAACGGTGTGGGGAATCTGCTCGGTGAGGGGGGCGGCAAATAATACTACCACCACTAAGACGACCGCGTGAATCACGCCGGAGAGGGGAGTGCGACCGCCAGCTTGGACGTTAATCACCGTCCGCATGGTGGCACCCGCACCGGGCAGACCGCCGAACAGCCCGGAAATCATATTACCGATGCCCTGACCGATGAGTTCGCGATCGGAATCGTGTTGGGTTCCGGTAATGTTATCGGCTACCAGGGAGGTGAGCAGAGAATCGATCGCTCCTAAAGTCGCCAGCATCAAGCCGTAGCCGATAATATCTTTGAGTCGATCGAGTGGTAAAATCGGCAAGCTCAAGCTGGGCAAACCGGTGGGAATGTCCCCAATTCGAGGGATATCAACCCCATTTAAAACCGTCACGGAGACGAGAGTGCCGACAATCAGAGCCAGCAGGGGTGCGGGAAAAACCCGATTCAGCTTGGGGGGCATCAAAAAGACGATTGCTAGGGTCAACACCCCCAACCCCGCGGCCCCCGGATTGGGATCGAACAGGACGGAAGGCAGTGCCTGAATCGATGCCACCACCCCGGCAGACCCTTCATGGCCTAATAGGGGAGCGATTTGGATGGCAATAATAATCGCGCCGATCCCGGACATAAAGCCGGAAATGACGGTATAGGGCATCAGGGTGATATATTTCCCCAGCCGCAGAATGCCGAAGAGGATTTGAAATACTCCCCCCAGAACCACGACAGTAAATGCCATCGCCAGTCCCGTAGCGGGATCGTCGGCACTAGCGGTAAGGGTGGCAAACACCGTCGCTATCACCACGGTCATCGGTCCAGTGGGACCGGAGATTTGAGAGGGCGTGCCACCGCACAGGGCGGCAAAGAAGCCGATAAAAACGGCACCGTAAAGACCAGCAACGGCTCCCGCACCGGAAGATACGCCAAAGGCCAGTGCCAGTGGCAGGGCGACGATTGCAGCGGTCAGACCGCCAAATAAGTCGCCGCGCAGATTTTTGAAATGTAAGCGATTGACAATTTGCATCGGGTGAAGCTCGGTAGATAGCGAATAGCGATCGGTTTGAGTAAGGGATGCAGTTGGCGGATTCGGGCGATCGTCGAAGAGGAGGTCACGGTGACAATCGCCCTCCTGAAGCAGAGGAAGCCAACATCAGAGTGGAGATGGAGAGAGAAGATTTTGCTTCGGTTGCGTCTTGTGTAGATACCGTTGACAAAACAATGGAGATTCGATCTTAGACTCCTCTTTTCGAGGATCGATCTCTCTAGATTGTGTAGATTGTGTTTTTACACCCTGATTCGTGGCGGCGATCGCCCATGATTTGTTTCCAGGATATCGGTGGCGATCGCTCACCTCGTTGGACTCTCTATTTTAAGTCCAAAATCGATCGATAATACCGAGCAATATTGGAATCCCCACAATCATCTTAAAGGGAAATGTCAATTGTAAAAACATGAAAATATACAAACTCGGGTTAGCTTTAGGAACGGCAATGTAAGAAGTGTTGGCTGACAATACAAAAAATCGTACTACATCATCATCATGCATCTGGTTGATTCATCGCTAGGGTAATTTCCGAGCGGGAGTTCAACATGGGTATTAAGATACACAACTCACAGAAAAACGAACCTCCTTTTTTCTGACTCTGAATCCGTTGGGTGGCAACCTAACCCGTATTAATGGGTAAAAATCCGAGTATTCCATCAAAGCGGTATCAGGTTCGATCTCTTTCTCTCTTTTTTAACGGATGACCCGTCTCACGTTAACAAGCCTTCTTCTTTTTAGCTCGAAATCCTCAAATTGCAATGGGTTAGAAAGTATATTTCAAGAGAGTCGTTCTCGCTCCATCAAGGGGAACCTTTACTTTTTCTGATGGGACTGCTCACATCAGAAAATAGCAGAGATTTTCTCGATCTTAATCTCAGAAAACAAAACTTAAGATAAGTTTAGAATTAATAAAGTTTGACAAAAATTCATCGCCTTTATAAACCTCTCTGATTGTTCGATACGAATCGTTGTAAAACTATAACTCAATCGAGACATCCATATTTTCAATATAAATCGAATTCGCATTCAATTGATGCAAATCGATCGTATTAAATCAGAGATATTTTAATTTACAAAAGAATACAAAAAGATTGTTTTAGTAATAATTCACGAAATCGACGTTCTCTTTCCCAGCTCATTTGGCAGTGGCGATATCACACTACGAAACGTCAGTTTGGCTGAAGTGACCTCGCCCAAATACCGATTCTCGGTGACGTTCGGGCGGTTGACGATCGCGCCTTGACCAGCCAGCGGACAACACTGGGGTACATCTCGAATATGCAAACGAAAGTACTCCATTCCCCATTCCCTTTTGCGTCTGAATACGACCATACATCCCGCTCTTCAAGCCACCATCCTTACAGAACATTTGACGCCCCCGAATTTTGCCCCGAATTTTGACGCACAATGGTAAACAGCGATTTTATGCGCGTTTGAGAATCTTCCAGAAAAGATGTATCGAAATGTCAGGGTGACTCGGGGGTTCGCGTCTAAACCTTCAATCGTAACGGTTCGCGTCCGGAGTCCCTCTGGTGCGATCGCCGACTCGATCTCGAATCCTATGACTCAGACACCTTCAATTCCATCGGCTTGGCAACAACTCCGGCATCGTTCCATTACCTGCAAGCAAGCCCTCGAACTTCTCGTCGACCCAAAAGGCATCGTCAACCTGACCTTACTCGATTCAGAAGTCAGCTATCGCTTTTTCCGGGAATTTTCCGATAAGGATTCCCTGCCGGCGATCGTGCCGTTACTGTTGTGGCAAAACTGCTTCTACCTGGGAATTCCCGTCCAACTCTCGAGGGAAGAACGGCAGAAACTGAGCGATCGCACCTTTACCGATATCAAAGTCATTTCCATCGCTCAAAAAAGCTATAGCGCCTGGTATCACGCCAAAAACTACAACCCCCACGCTATCAGTTCCGCCCCCCTCGTCAACCCCATCGAAGGGGAAACCGGCAAAGAGGATATTAGCGAAACGACCCAACTCTTCCTCAGCCAAGCCGTCGACCAAATCGGGCGCATCAAAACCCTGATTTCCGGTGCGTTACGGAACCGGGCGAGCGATATTCACCTCGAACCCACTCCAGAAGATGGTCTGCGAGTGCGCTATCGCATTGACGGGATTTTGCGAGACATCACCACCCTCCCCGCAGAAATTAGCCGTCGAGTGGTCGTCGCCCTGAAAGTGATGGCCGAGATCGATATTGCCGAAAGTCGCCGTCCCCAAGACGGACGCATTGGGGAAAAGTACACCTCAGAACGGGAAACCGGGCGGGGACTCGATATGCGGGTGAGCATTCTCCCCTGCATTACCGGGGTAGACGGCAATCGGGAAAAAGCGGTGATTCGCCTTTTGCCCCAAGACAATCCCTTCGGCACCCTAGAAGATTTAGGCTTCTCCCCCCCGGTTCTCAAAACCTACAAAAATTGGTTGCACCAACCCCAAGGCATGATTATCCTCACCGGTCCCACGGGGTCGGGGAAAACCAGCACCCTCTACACCAGCCTGCAAGCAGTGGCGACCGAACACGTCAACGTCGTCACCGTGGAAAATCCGGTGGAATACGTACTGCCGGGACTGACGCAAACCCAGGTGAACGAAAAAGCAGGGATGACCTTTGCGGCGGGGCTACGAGCGATTTTGCGCCAAGATCCCGACATTATTATGTTGGGGGAAATTCGCGATCGAGAAACCGCTGAAACTGCTGTCCGTGCTGCCCTCACCGGACATCTCGTCTTCACCACCCTCCACACCAACGATGCCGTAGGGGCGATTCCCCGCCTCAAAGATATCGGACCCGATCCCGGTTTAATTAGCGATGCGCTGTTGGGAATCGTCGGACAGCGCTTGGTGCGACGGGTTTGCCCCCATTGCGCTGCCCCCTATTCTCCCGAACCC
Source organism: Zarconia sp. (assembly GCF_057467645.1). Lineage (NCBI taxonomy): Bacteria > Bacillati > Cyanobacteriota > Cyanophyceae > Oscillatoriales > Zarconia > Zarconia sp. The sequence goes on along the minus strand of NZ_JBRJXU010000074.1, from coordinate 47,700 downwards.
GAAGAGTTGGACGTGTTGGGACTCGATCGCGCAGAAGCCCAGACGGAGAATTGGCGCCAGGGAAGCGGCTGTGCCAACTGTTTCAACTCCGGCTATTCCGGCAGAGAGGCGATCGTCGAACTACTCGATGTGGATGAAACCGTGCAGGAAATTATTTACGAAGGGACGGTGACGCAGCTCAATCACTACCTCGATCGCACCGGCTTTCAGTCTTTTCGCTTAGCGGCGATCGAAAAGGTCACGACCGGTTTGACCACCGTTGAAGAAGTGAAGCGCGTTCTCCATCGAAATGCCTTGCGTCGCCGAGTGCGAAAGGCTGTACCCTCACCCCCGATCCCCCTCTCCCGATAACTTGTCTTTGAGGGCTCTCAATTGCTCGTCCACGTTCCCCCCACTTTCGAGGGAGGCAAATCGGCGTTCGATATCATCGGCATCAAGTTCGGCGATGGCTTGCGATTTCGCTTCGAGTTCGGTAACTCGGTCTTCCATGCGCTCGAAAGCCGCCACCGTCCCGTCAGACCGATTTTGTTGCAACATTTCCACCAGTTTCTGAGACGCTTGGGCCGAGCGCGCGCGGGCCACGTACAGGTCTTTTTTCGCTTTCACCTGAACGATTTTACTTTCGAGCGATCGCAGATTGTCCCGCAGTTGTTTGACGATGTCCCGCTGGGGTTCGAGCTGCAATTCTAGGGCTTGCAGGGTTTCCTGGTAGGTTTGCCGTCGGATGAGGGCTTCTCGGGCTAAGGATTCGTCTCCTTTTTGCAAGGCCAGTTGAGCGCGGTTGTACCATTCTTGGGCGCGGTTGCGCGTTTGGTTGCAATCTCGCTCGGTGCGCTTCTGAGTGGCGATCGCCTGAGCGACCCCCTGACGGAGGCGAAACAGCTCGTCCTGCATTTGGCTCAACGCCCGTTCTAGGAGTTTTTCAGGATCTTCTCTTTTACTGACGAAATGGTTGATTTGCGCGCGAGCAGCTCGCCAGATTCGATCGAACAACACGAGATTCAGGGGATAGGGGACGGGAGAGGACTGACAAGGGGATGTTTTTGAGATTCGGGTGGATGCGATCGGATCCCTAGGGATCCGGATATGCAAGGGAACGCCGACGGAAGGGGGAACCTCACTCTTGAAATCTCGTTGACCCTGGACGAGCGATCGCATCCTCATACGACTCATACTAAGAGTATTCCTGGGTTAGGAGGAGGAAACCGGAGAATTGGGGAATGATTTCCGCCGATCGATCGCCCGTTCCTCCCAAAGCTTTTGCGGGTTGACCGTCGACTCGCTGTTTTCAGGATAGCGAGTTTAGACCTAACTGAGTAGAGATCTGCGATCTTCACTCGATGTTTACTCGGGTTGATAAGCTTGGGCGTTAAGACCTTGCGCTGTGAGCCTCTCCACGAGTTGTTGCGCCTCTTCATCGGTGTCGAAGGCTCCCACCTGAATGCGTTCGCCCACGGGGAACTGCCGTAAGTAAGCATCGGGCACCGTCTCTCTGACTTTTTCCCAGGCTTGGGGATCGTACTCTACCACCACAAAATGGAAGTCGTAGTAGCGATCGTCTGCATCGACGGGGGGTTTGGGAACATCTGGATTCGGAGTGGGGGTCGCGTTCGGCGATGGCGTGTTTGTGGGATTGGCTGCCGATGAATTGGCATCCGGTTCGAGGACGCGATCGAGATTGTTCAACGTACTGGTACTGCCGGTTGCAGAAGCCGCTGGGGGAGTTGTGGGTGTGGGAGTGGCGCGGGGTACTGGCGTCGGACTGGGGTTGACGCTGCCCAAGTTATCCAGTTCGAGGTCTTTGAACTCTTCCTTCGATAAATCGGGAGAGGGCGGGAGCGTGTTGGCTTCCTGGGAAGCGTCCTCTGAGTTGGGCGCGTTTGCGGTCTCCGTTTGAGGAGATCGACCTAAGAAACGGGCAACGCTGGCGGGTTTGAAAATGGCGTACCCCAAAGTGGCTGTTGCCAGCAACAACAGCAGCACCGAGCCAATGGTCAGGATGCCGCTCATCCCTTTTCCGGCGTTACTGCCATCGGTGTTGGGAAGCGGATCGCCGGTGGTTTTGAGTAACTCTTCAGAGGATTCGAGATAATCTTTCGGCTCGGTGGTTCCCGTGTCGGGAGTTGGAGTGGGCGGTGCCGTTGGTGCTGAATCGGCACTGACTGAAGCTAAGGTGGGAGTGCTTTCATCCTGGGGTGGCAGGCTTGCCGTACCGTTCGTCGAAGTCGGGGTGACTGGAGTGACTGGTGCGGCGGCAGCCGGAGGCGGAACCATTGGCGGTAACTCCGGTTGCGGGGGCGCTGCGGGGGGTTCGGGTTTCGCGTCTTCAATGGTGAGGGGTTGCGGCCCGGCCGGGATCGTGGCTTCGGGTTGGGTGGACGGCTCCTCTGGTTTCAGAGCGGGGGGTTCGGGTACGCTTTCTTCTACAACGGCCACCCCCTCTTTGGGCACCGTGCTCGTCACTGGCACTCTCAAGGGTTTTGCCGCTTTCGAGAGTCGCCGATATCGGGCCAATTCGGCATCGAGCTGAACATCCAGGCTGCCCAATGCCACTCGTAATGCGGGCTTCAAAGATTGATTTGAGGATTCTCCCGAAGAAGATGGACTCATGAGAACAACTCCTGCCGTTTTGTGCGGGGATGGGGAATGCCATCAATGAGGTTCCTACACTCCCCAGGCTTTTTAATGTTTAATATTAACGTCACGTGCCACTTTTTTCGAGGTTGCCCGTAGATTCGCGGTTCCGAGCTAGCGAGTCGGGTTATCGGCGATTCTGTGGCTCCTCTAGTTCTTGTAAATCGATCGTACAGATCGATCGATACCATCGATTCGAGGGTGCGAGTCGATGTTTGGTTTCACTAAAATTCCACACTCAGATTCAATCTCAATCCCATGGCATTCCAATCCGTCGATCGGATTATACATTCTTTAAAACGTCAGCCCGAATGGCAAGAATGGCGAGAGTTCGAACAATTATTAAATTCTTGGAAGACCGTGGTGGGCTTCGTTGTGAGCAAGCACGCACGACCTCTGTACGTGCGAGATCGGGTATTGCAGGTGGCAACATCCACTTCGGTTTGGGCGCAGCAACTCACCTTCGAGCGATCGCGCATCTTGCAGAAATTAAACCCCAGACTCGATCGCCCCTTGAAGGATATTCGATTTTCCAGCAGCCGGTGGCACTCCATTCCCAAGCCGACATCGAGGATCGCGCCCTCCACCACACCCAAGAGTTTGAAGAAGCCATCGCCTCCCCAGAACGTCGAAAGTACAGCCGACTCCGAGAGCGAAAGTACGGACTCTCAAGACACAGTGCAGACTCCTCAAGAAGTATTCGAGCGGTGGGCGCAAAAAATTCGGGCCCGATCGCGCGGACTACCCCTGTGTCCTGAATGTAATTGTCCCACACCGCCCGTGGAGCTTCAGCGCTGGTCGATGTGCGCCCCCTGTCGGGCGAAAAAAGCCCAACAGCCATGGGGAACCTCCCAAACCGAAGGCGATAGATGAATCCGGATGGAAAATTCTCACACAGAAGGTCGATCGAGCGGATTGCAATATAAATTCACTTGAAGGCAACCAATGGAACGATGGGGTATCGCCACCTCAGATTCCAGGTCTCCAAAACCCAGGAATCAACCTTGCTAAAGTACGATACGGTATGGGTTTGAAGATTTTTTCGACCGACAGCGACAACTGTAGAACCGGCGATCTCGATGAAGGGCAAAGCTGCCAGAAAATGACCGTCGAGCCTCGATACTTGTCGAATTTATTCTTAAATCCCTGCAAAGCCGAGCCAGGTAAGATAATATCGATTGAAAACTGTTTGCTTCTAAAGTTCTTCAAGTTCTTCGTGTCGTGTTAAACCACTTAACTAATTTGGAGACATCCGGATGAAAAAACACTATATTAAATACCTAAGATTCCCTCGTCGTACGTTTGCCTCATCGGTGGCAAGTTGGGAACTAACGCGCTCTGAAGGTGCGATCGGACCCATAAAATCCTTGCCAGCGTTTCGGTTGCTCCTTCCCTTGCATCTGTGTAAAATCGCGTATAATTGAAATCCATCAGATTTGAGCCAATACGTACAAACACTGAAATCAGTCAAAGTGATTAGGGGTAAATCTGTCGAAACTCGCCCAAGAAGGAAAAGATGGATTTCAACAGTTGAAGCAAACACCTTGGGCATGATGCTCGTTTCGAGGAGATCGCGAGCGCAGAACGATCGGTCATCTTCTCCGAGCCATTTGAGTAAACTGCATCTACGTCCCCTTCTCAATCGAAAGAATGAAACTCTTGAATGACCGAACTGTCGCAGCACCCTGGCGCTGTGAAGTATCCGAGTCGTTTCCAACAGACCCTTTGACTCGCAAGTGAAATTCGTAACGGTGTTCTCAGTGCGACTTTCTTGTGTGCGAAATCTCCTAACTTTCACCATATTGGTTCGTTACGCAAACCATTTAATTCATGTCTAATTCGTCCAGTGCTTCCGATGGCTGTCTCCTCTTGTCGAAGGGTCGTCAGAGTTCGCCCACTACCGCCCAAACCTGGCTGTTCGTAGATGGTGCCGTCGATGGATACGCAACCCTAGCTGCCGGTGTCATCCCGGGGGTTGAAGTGGAGATCGTCAGTCCTCACGAAGATGGAATCGATCGCATCACCCAGGTGTTGACTCGCTGTCGGGACATTGCAGCGGTGCATATCGTTTCCCACGGTTCTCCAGGATGCCTGTATCTAGGCAATAGCATCCTCAACCTTGCCACTCTCGATCGCTATAGCCCCCAACTCACTCAATGGTCGGAATCTCTTAGCCGGGATGGAGAGATTCTCATTTACGGTTGCAACGTTGCCGCGGAGGGGTCCGAGGAAGCCTCATCCTTCCTCCATCGCCTCCACCACTTAACCGGTGCCAATCTTGCCGCATCCAGCACGCCGGTGGGACATGCAGCACTCGGCGGAAACTGGCAACTCGATCGCTGTATCGGCAACATCCGCGCATCTCAAATTTTTCCCTCCGAACTCCAGCAAGCCTATCCCAGTATCTTGGTTCAATTCTCAAATCGAAACTTTCCCGTCGGTCAAAACCCCGTTGCGATCGCCATTGGTAATTTCAATCAAGACGGCAACCAAGATTTGGCCGTCGTCAACCGCGATTCCAATAATATTTCCGTACTGTTTGGTACCAATACTGGGGGATTTAGCTTTGAAACCTTTACCGTTGCGGGCTTACCCAGCGATGTAGCTGTTGGCGACTTCAACAACGACGGTAACCAAGATTTAGCCGTCACCAGTCGAGAAAATGCCCAAGTGTCGATTCTTCTGGGGAACGGCAGTCGGAGCTTTAACCTGGTGCAATCTTTTGAAGCGGGAACCTTTCCTCGTTCGCTGACCGTTGGAGACTTTAATCTCGATGGTAACGAAGATCTCGCCATTGCCAACCGAGACTCCAACGACGTTTCGATCTTGCTTGGAGAAGGCACGGGAACCTTTACACCTCAAACGACTTTTGAAACGGGGGTTGCTCCCTTTGAAATTGCCTCAGCCGATTTCAATAACGACGAAAACCCCGATATCGCGGTTATCAACCGCGATTCCGATAGTGTTTCCGTTTTGCTCGGAGACGGCACGGGGGAATTTGGATCTCAAACGACCTTTGAGGTTGGAGGGGGTCCGCGCGGCATCACCATTGGAGATTTCAACAACGACGGTAACCCCGATATCGCGACAGCCAACCGAGATAACAACGATGTTTCCGTTCTCCTCGGAGATGGCAATGGAGAATTTAGTCCGCAAACTCGCCATAGTGCCGGGAATCGACCCCACTCCGTCACCGTTGGAGACTTTGACGGGGATAGCAACCAAGACCTCGTGGTTGCCAATCTCGGTTTCAACAACGTTTCGGTATTACTTGGAGATGGGAATGGTGATTTTGGGTCGCAGATGGCGTTTGGCACGGGCATCGAACCTCGGGCCGTCGTCGCTGGAGACTTTAACGGTCAAGGGAACGACGATCTCGCCGTCGCTAACCGCAACGCCAATAGCCTCTCCCTACTCTCGAATAACCTGTTGGGGGTAACCATCTCGGGTTCAGAAGTGCCTGAGGCGGACGTGATGGCCGGAACTGAAAACCACATCCTCTATCATATCGACCTCCAGGTGAGAAGCATCGATACGAGTTTGACCGGATTGACGGTCACCACCGATGGCACTTACGAACCGAGCGATTTGGTCCCGGGAAGCTTCGAGTTGTTTCTCTCGGCCGATGACGAGTTGTCCCGGGACGATATCAGTCTGCAAACGGCGGAAATTGTCCCCTCGGGGGAAGCACTTGCCTTTACCGGACTCAATCGCTCTCTTCAAGGGGGAGACCGAGTGTCTCTGTTCGTCGTCGCCGATATTGCCCTCACCGCAGTCCCCACGCGAACGATTAATATCGCCGAGACGGATTTTGACAATGTGGTCTTGAGCACCGGCGACAAACTCGGTGTCAGTCCCACCGGAGCGGGTGGCGTGCAAACCATCGTCCCCTCCCCCACAGCACCCCCACCGGAACCGCTTCCCGAGCCAGACCCTTCAACTCAACCCCAAACGCCGTCTCGCCCAATAATCGAGTTGCCTGACAGCAGCATTCCCCCGGATCCCAACTACGATGCCTGTCAACTGGTCAATAATCTGTTAATTTTCCCCAGTCTCAATTTGAGCAGTGAGACCCTCGGAGGCGGTTTGCTTTTCGGGGATGAGAATCCCAATACCCTCGATGCTCGTGCTGCAGAGTTTAGCGCCCTGGTGGGTTTGGAGGATAGCGATAAGCTCTTGGGCAGTTCCGGTGACGATTTGATTTTTGGTAACCAGGGTCGAGATGTGATCGTAACGGGAGATGGAGTCGATCGCATTTTTGCCGGACGAGAAAACGACGGGGTCAACGGCAATGAGAATGACGATACGATCGCCGGAGAATTGGGCAACGACCATTTAATGGGTGAAAATGGCAACGATGTCATTTTTGGAAATGCCGGCATCGATCTGATCGATGGCGGTGCTGGAGACGATCTCATTTTTGCCGGACAACATAACGATGGGGCTGTTGGCGGTGAAGGCAACGATGTCATTTTGGGGAACCTCGGCAACGATTGCCTACACGGAGAAGAGGGCAATGACGTGCTATTCGGAAATCAAGGCGTCGATTTTCTCGTGGGTGGAGACGGCAGCAACACCCTTCACGGCGGTCGGGATCATGATGTCCTCGTGGGCGGTCGCGATAACGACGTGCTGATTGGCGATCTCGGGTCAGACAGTCTGTGGGGCGGAAATGGAGGCGATCGCTTCGACTTCCGACCGGGAGATGGCAACGATACGATCGCCGATTTTACCAACAATGAAGATCTCATCGGTCTCCAAAATGGGTTGAGTTTCGACGATTTGACGATCGCTCAAGTTGGCAGCAACACCCAAATTACCGCTGAAGGACTCTCGATTACCCTCGAAGACGCGAACGCGGCTGGCATCGGGGTCGAAGATTTCGTTAGCATCACTTAACGACTTCACATCCCGAATCGCGGTGAAGTTTGGGGACCGCTTGGAAGGTCGGTGTTGCTGGGGGAGCCAAACCCTTAAATTCTCGTTGTCGTCACCACCGGCAATTGCCAGATTGTAAACAACCTACATCTGTCAGGAGAGAATCTCGGGGGAAATTAAGGAGAGTCATATAGCGGTATTCACTGTGGTTAGGACACTTCCAACAATCGTATCGTTGGAAACCCGAGCAAGATGCTCGCACTATTGGCCTAACCCGACTGAATACGGCTATAACAGTCGTAACGGCGGCGATCGCTTCTTCCTTGTTTTCCCCGTTCCCCGTTTCCCATTCCCTACACCCAAAATAGTCTGACGCGATCGAGGCAAAAAAAAGCTCCCCTGGAAAAAGCGGAAAGAACCAGGAGAGACTGCTCAGTGATACACTTGCTATCTCTAGTGTCCGAACCGACCGATGGGGTTAGGCAAAGAAAGCGTAAAGAAATGCAACCCGAACGTTGAAGATTAGTCCGGGACTCCTGGGGGAAGCGTCGGAAACTTCACGAGCTTTCGGGGGCAGTATTGGATGACACGGTGAAACGAGGACGCGGTGACGCGGGGAAGACGAGTATGAGTATGTCTGTTTAGTTCGGAAGAAACACCAATCTCCAACATTCTTTAACCATATTGCAGCAAGTGTTTTTTGAAAGGGGAGAGTGTAATGGACAATGGACAATGGGTCAGTTGCGATGCTCTTTCCCTTCTCCCTTCCCCCTGCGCGCATTTTTAATTCTCTCCCCCATTCCCATCTCCCACTTACCGAACGATCGCTTTCTTCAACTCCAAAGCCCAAAACGCCAGAGTACTCACTGCAAAGGCAATGGCAAAATCTCCCGTGGAGAGAGCACTCGTACCGAAGAAGCCTTGGAGAAACGGCACGTAAATTGCTGCAAGTTGCAATCCAAAGGTGAGTAGCGTTGCCCCAACTAGGGGTTTATTGGAAAATAGACCAATTCTAAACACCGAATCCCGTTCCGATCGCATGGTTTGCCCCAGCCAAATGCGAGAAAATGCCAGGGTGGCAAAGACCATCGTTTGCCAGTTGACTGCATCTGCGCTCCAATATCGATCGGCGATCGCCAATAAAATTCCTCCCAAAAACAACCCTACCCAGGCAATATCCCAGCCCACTCCGCGACTGAAGATACTTTCATCGGGTTTGTAGGGGGGACGCTGCATGATGTTGCGTTCGGCCGGTTCCACGCTCAACGCCAACGCCATGATGCCGTCGCCAATCAGATTAATCCACAGAATTTGCAAGGGTTGCAGGGGGAGCGGCATTCCCAAAAACGGCGCGAACAGAATCAGCCACAGTTGACCGCCATTACCGGAGAGGGTGTATTTAATAAACTTGCGGATATTGTCGTATATTACCCGTCCTTCCTTTACCGCAGCGACGATGGTGGCAAAGTTATCATCCTGGAGGACGATATCCGCTGCTTCTTTGGCGACATCCGTGCCGGTAATGCCCATTGCCACCCCGATATCTGCTTTTTTGAGGGCGGGAGCATCATTGACCCCATCGCCCGTCATAGCGGCAATATGACCCCGCTCCTGCAATCCTCGCACGATGTTGAGTTTGTCTTCGGGAGAAACTCGCGCGTAGACATCCACGGACTCCACCTGCGCCGCTAACTCCGATGGGGACAAACGCGCCAATTCTTGCCCGGTGAGGAGGTTACCTTCAATGGTGATGCCCAACTCGCGAGCGATGTGGCGGGCAGTGAGGGGATGGTCGCCGGTAATCATCACCACCCGAATTCCCGCATTTTGGCAGGTTCGCACCGCATCTCGGACTTCCGATCGCGCCGGATCGAGCATTCCCATCAATCCGATAACGATCGAATCTCCTTCGAGGGCGATCGCATCTTTGGGAACCTCGTCGAGGGGGCGAAAAGCCGTGGCTAACACGCGCATCCCATCATCTGCAAGGCGATCGTGTGCGGTTTCGAGGCGATCGCGCCAGGTAGGGTTCAGGGGTTCGATGCGATCGCCCACCCAAACGCGGGTGGAAATATCCAGCAAACTGGCAAGGGAACCTTTGGTAAATACCCAATATTCGGGGATGCTACCCGTGGGATGGAGATTTCCCAGGCAAGCCAGACTTTTCGGCAGTTTTTCGGCAGTGGCGACGCAGCGATGCAAGGTGGTCATCAATTTGCGATCGGAATCGAAGGGAACTTCATCGATGCGAGGGAAGAGGCGATCGAGTTCGGATTCGGGCAATCCTGCCTTGGCTGCTGCTACCACGATCGCGGTTTCCGTGGGGTCGCCGATGGCGCACGCTTCTCCGGCTTCCAACACCGCATCGTTACATAGTGCCCCACCGGCGAGTAACAGGGCGATCGCCCCGCCTTCTGTGCTGTCTTGGATTTTGGGGGCGATCGCGTCTAAAGAAATTCCAGGGCGATCGGTTTTAGAAATGGGATCGATGGATTCGTCGGCTACATCCAGCACCGCGACAGTCATCCGATTTTCCGTCAGCGTCCCGGTTTTATCGGAACAGATGGTGGTCACCGAACCCAAGGTTTCCACCGCTGGCAGGTTACGCACCAAGGCGTTGCGATCGAGCATTCGCTGGGCCCCCAACGCCAGGGCGATCGTTACCACGGCTGGCAATCCTTCGGGAATCACCGCCACCGCCAAACTGACCGCCGTTAGTAGCATCAGGGTCAAGGGTTCCCCCCGCAGGAGTCCCAAAATCAGGATAACGACAGAAAGGGCAAAGGCGATCGCACCGATGACTTTGCCTAACTGTTCCAATCGTTTTTGTAAGGGGGTTTGTTCGGAAGCGACCTGACCGATGAGGCTGGCAATGCGTCCCAACTCCGTCTGCATGCCCGTCTCAGTGACCACGACCGTTCCCCGACCGTAGGTGACGATCGTCCCTCGGTAGATGGTGTTGCGTCGATCGCCTAGGGGTAACTCAGTGGAACACACCAACGTCGCGTCCTTTTCCACCGGTTCCGATTCTCCCGTCAGGGTCGCCTCCTGAATTTTCAGGTTTGCACTTTCCACTAAGCGTCCGTCTGCCGGAACCAGGTTTCCCGCCTCCAACAGCAGAATATCCCCCGGAACCAGGGTATCGGCGGCCATCTCCCTCACTTGTCCTTCTCGCCGCACCCGAACTGTGGGCATTGCCAATCGTTTCAAAGCCGCCATCGCCCGTTCTGCTTGGTACTCTTGACGAAACCCCAGGACTGCATTGAGGATAACAATTGCCCCAATGGCGATCGCGTTTTTGGCATCCCCTAATGCTGCCGAGATGGCCGCTGCGACAATCAGCATCACTACCAACGGTGCGGAAAGTTGTTCCCAGAGGATACTCCAGGGGGATTTGCGTCCGGTTTCGATGAGTTGGTTGGGGCCGTATTGCTGCAATCGCACCTCGGATTCGGCTTCACTCAAGCCGCGATCGAGATCTGTCTCTAGTTGCCGGACGACCTCTTCAATATTTTCCCGATACCAATGGCTCATCGCACCCTCCCGAAACCTCTTGCCCCGATGATATCAAGTTGGGCGAGATACTGATGATGTGCGGTGAGGTAGGTGGGAGGAGGGGATGGCTTTTAGAGATCGGAAATTCCTTTAAGATTGAGATCTCGCTTGCTCTTTGGGGTTGAAAAGGATATGCCAGCTAGAGATGTCGATCGTGATGCGGTTAAGTCCGCATTAGTCAAAGATGGTTGGCGAATTACTGCCGATCCCTACAAAATTAAAGATGAAGATGCCAATCTAGGGATCTGCGAGAAAATAATATACCAATCGTAGGGGGAATGCAGCCGTTGACCCCTACAGCAAGTCGTTGGCAAGCTGGTCTCTTATTTTTTGGCAAGTCCCCTATTTGCCGATCTGGCAGCCGAACGAATTATTGCTGCCGAGCAGTGGGGGCAAAAAATTGTCGTTGAGGTCAAAAGTTTTCTGGGACCTTCCCCAATGCGGGATTTTGAGAATGCATTAGGGCAATACATTCTATATCGCAATCTTTTATCTGTAACCGAGCCCGAATATCAGCTCGATCTGGCGGTGAAAGAAAGCACCTACAAAAATTTTTTCAACCGAGCGTCGATTCGACTGGTTGTCGAGCAAAATAAAGTTTCGATCGTTACTGTTGATATGAATAAGAAGGAGGTTCTAACGTGGATACATTAAAAACCTATCGCCAGTCAATTCAGAAAGTTTTAAAAGAGTATCGCGATTGGGTGTCAGATTCCGATCGAGAATCCGATGAAAGTTTACTCTCTTACAGTATTAACGCGGTGTGCGCTCTTTTTGCGCTCACCATCCTTTCAAGCGAGTCGAAAAATCCCCCTTTTCCCATTCCCCCTTCCCCCCGTGCGAGAGGATTTTGGAGAATTAAGTTGCACATGGCGTTATTAGGAATTTGAAGCAAATTCCGCAGGCACTATCGTAAATTTTCATTCAACCCGATCCAAGACTCCGATCCCGCAATAAACTCACCTCGATTCGCTGCCCGTCGGGATTGGGAGAAATGGCCACAATGGGATCTAGATGACCGGTGAGGGTCTGCTCTACTGCCTTTCTTGGCAAATCCCAAACCTTCACCGTCGGTTCGATGCTGCTACTGGCGAGCACTCCGCCTTCCCCAAATATTAATCCCCGCACGCAACCCCCATGAGCGGAGAGAGTCTGTTGCAGTTCTCCCGTGACAAAATTCCAAATTTTAATAGTGCCATCGGCAAATCCACCGGCGATCGCCCCGCCATCGGCTCGAATTGCTAAAGCAGCCACCGGTTCCCCCTGAGTCGAAAACTCCCGCAAGCATTGCCCATCCTCCACTCGCCAGCATTTGATGGTGCCATCGGTACCACCCGTTACAAAAATCCGCCCGTCGGCACGAATGGCAATGGGGGCAACTGTGCCCAAATGTGCCGCTAAACTGTGCTGGAGGTCGCCGGAGGGAAGCTGCCAAACATTAATAATACCGTCGAAGCCACCCCCGATTAAGGTTCGGCCGTCTGGAGTCAGGGAGATGGCACTCACACCACTGGCATGACCGGTAACGGTACACGAACGTTGTCCCGAACTGGCTTGCGAGACCTCCAAGGCGCGATCGCCACTGCCGGTGGTTTGCATCCCAGAACCCATCGCACCGGCACGCCCAGACCCACTGTACCCCGCGATCGTTTCGATCGATTGCGGGTTATCGAGTTGCCAAATCTGAATGTTGCCATCGTAACCGCAACTGGCGAGGGTCCTACCGTCTGCAGCGATCGCGAGTGGATATCCGTAGTTGGAAGCCGCCATTAAAGGACGCAGCCAGTCGGAGGTTTGGGAGTCTTCCCCCGATTCGGGTTCCGGTGCGAGACCCTCAAGATAGCCGCGAAAGCCACCACTATACAGTAAGTCTTCCATTCCCAAACGAATTTCATCTCCGGGAAGTGATAGGAGATTCGATGGCAAAAACCCAGCTAGAACGAGATGGTATTCTTCCGCGATCTCGTTAACGGGTTCTCGAATCAGAACGCAGGCGATCGCCTCGCAGGTTTCAATTTCTGCGGTCGACCAGCACCAGCAGGTGTTTTCCCCATCCTCTTCCCTCTTCTGTTCGATCGCCTTCACCCGAATTCCCATGCGGGTTTGGGTCCGATCGGATTGAGTCTTGAGGGTAAAGTCGGCGAGGGTTGGATTTCCCACTTGCTCGATCGAATCCGTTGGCTGCAACACATTGGCACAGAAACTGGAAATGGCTTCGCGGGCTAATTGCGCCCTGAGATAAATTTGCAGGAGTTCGCGTACCGGGCAAGACGGATCGGATTCGAGAATCAGCTGTCGGCACAGGGCTCGCAGTTCTCGAACGCGATCGCCCGATACCACCATCTCTTCCCGATGGCATCCTGGGATCGCACTATGAATTAAAGAAGAAGATTCGTCGATCGAAATCGAATTCAGACGGGCGAGAAAATCGCGCTGTTGGGATTTGAGGGGAATGGTCCAGTCCACGATCGTCTTGAGAAGTTGTAGCCCAAATTCTACCGCAATCTTTTGGTTTTAGGGCGAGGAGACTTACCCTTCAAGGGAAAGAGGTCAAAAAAAACAGGATGAAAAAGAAAGTCAAACTTGAAGCTAAACTTCAGATTGTTCTTTTTCATCCTTGAGGTAATGAAACTTCTCTATCGCATATTAAATACTACCAAATTGTGTTATTGATGTCTATTAATTTCTCGGAATTTTAACTGCCTCAAGCATCAAGACTCGATCGCTTTGTTTGTCCCCATGGAATTTATCCGATTTTACTTCAACGGTAACTTACTTTTTACCGCTACAGTCATTAAGCCCGATCCCAATTGTATCGATGGATACCATCGATTTATTTCTACCGGAGGATAGGTGGCGCTCCTTGAATTTTGGTCGGTTTGCTACTGCGCAAGGAAGCTAATCTCTCCATGCACTGCCATCAATCCAGCTTGCATTTCGCGTTTTTTGTATCCCAAACTACAGTGAAAAATGCTATAATTGGCTAACTATTCAGTAGTGTATCCGACTGCTTCTACAAAATTCAGCAAACTCTCATCAAAAGCTGTGATGGCAGTACTTTCTCCAAGGTTTGAGCCTCCTGAAAGTCTCCCATGGAAATACCTCGCAAACCCCTGTTGAAAATACTATAGTTGACCGAGCATTTTGTGAGTTTGCGGTACCACCCGTACGTTATCGAGCCAACGCTTCATTAAGGTTTGCCACGCCAGTACTTTCTCCGGAGAGGGAGCCTCCTGGGATGCTTGAATCGCAACCTTCGGTTCGATCGTTCTCAAATCTTGGTTTTTCTGACGTAATTCGGGTGAGAGTGGGGTGACCGGTTGTAAAAAAACTGGAATTTTCTTGCTTGCCTTTGCCACCAGCTGCGCCGTTTTCTCCAACTCTGCAGGCACGGTGCGATCGCAGACGATCGGTTTGACGAAGACCTCGACCGGTGAATCGCAACAGAGTTCGATAAATCGCTCGTGTTCTTCCCACCAGGTTTCCCCACTAACGCTGGGTAGTTTGATATCCATGCCCACCATATCCAAGTAGGGCAAAATTTCCACCAGTTGCTGGGGACGATGACCGGCTGTTTCCAAGTAAATCGGCAAACCCGTACGCTGGCGGACTTGGGGCAAAAACTCGCCTAAAAAGCGGGCGTGGAGTAGCGGTTCGCCCCCGGTAATACTGATACTATCGTGCAGTCTGGGACGATTTTGCCCATCCACCCAAGCCAGCAAATCCTCCATCGCCACGGGGTTAGCGCGCACTTCAAAATCTCGTTCTCCGGGAGTCCGTTCGATGCGACACGTCTCGGGGGTCATCCAAGTCTGGGCGCTATCGCAAAAAGAGCAACGCAAATCGCACCCGGCAAACCGGATAAAAATTTGTCGCGTCCCCACGTTCGCTCCTTCTCCCTGAATAGCCGAGAAGACTTCAATCAATTTCGCTGTGGCACTCATGGAACCCATTCCCCTCAATGAAGATCGATCTTCAATATAGCGGTCGAGAGTGGAATTGCTGCTGCGATACAAAACTCACCGATCGATCCCTGTTACGATCGCTACTGTTGCTTAAAAAAACTTGATGCGATCGAGCGTTCCTATTCCATCAAATTTAATTGTTTTGGGGTTTCGCGCCCTGTCCGATCCCCTACGATTGCAAATTTTAGAACTGCTGCGCCAAGAAGAGCATTGCGTGTGCGATTTGTGCGATCGCCTCGAAACTGCCCAATCGAAGCTGTCGTTTCACCTCAAAGTCCTTAAAGATGCGGAATTGGTTCGCGCTCGCCAAGAGGGACGCTGGATTTACTACAGCCTCAATTTACCCCAGCTCGTTGCCTTAGAACAATACCTCGCCGACTACCGGCGTTTCAGTCCCATACGACCGGCTCGATCGTGCGACTCACCCTCTTGAAGGATCGATTTTAAGGAGTGTATTGGCAAATTGAGCTTTATAAACTAGACTACTTTTAACTCAATACATCAATTTTTATTGATATGGCAGAGCAGATCGAGCGCTTGCCAAAGTCAGGTTCACCTAGGCGTTCGTTCCCGAGCTCGATCGCCCGATTGGAGACATCGATTCAAAACTGAGAATTCAGCAGTGGAGGTAGTATCTCTACATCGGTATGAAATCGAATAATTCGATCGATAATCTCGAGCTTCCCGACTCGATCGAAATCTTATGAATCTCTTCAATTCATGCATCTAAAATGACTGCAAACTCTTCTCGAATTAATCCCAAAGCCGTCCAAGCCGGCGGTCGACTGAATATCTTTGAAAAATATTTAACGGTTTGGGTGTTTTTCTGTATTGTGATTGGCATTGGCTTGGGAAAAATGCTTCCGGGAGTCGCCCAGACGCTCGATCGCATGAGCATCTATAACGTTTCGATTCCCATTGCCATTTGTCTCTTTTTCATGATGTATCCCATCATGGTTAAAATTGATTTTTCCCAAGCCGCTAAAGCCGCCCGTGCTCCCCGACCCGTCCTTCTCACATTAATTATAAATTGGCTCGTTAAACCCTTCACTATGGTGTTTTTCGCGCAGTTTTTTCTCGGTTACTTATTCAGTCCGTTCCTGAAAGCGACAGAAATCATTCGTGGGGTTGAAATCTCTCTAGCAGACTCCTATATTGCCGGCGCGATTTTACTCGGAATTGCCCCCTGTACGGCAATGGTGCTGATGTGGGGATATTTATCCTACAGCAATCAAGGTCATACCTTAGTGATGGTGGCGGTGAATTCCCTGGCGATGCTCTTTTTATACGCACCCCTCGGAAAGTGGTTGCTATCGGCAAATAATCTCACCGTTCCCTGGCAAACGATTGTTTTCTCAGTGTTAATTTACGTGGGTTTTCCCCTATTAGCCGGAACCTACAGCCGTTACTGGATCTTAAAAAATAAAGGCAGAAAATGGTTTGAGGAGAAGTTCCTGCACTATCTAAGTCCCATCTCGATCGCTGCTTTATTAACCACTTTAGTCTTGCTCTTTGCCTTCAAAGGGGAACTCATCGTCAGTAATCCTTTACACATTTTTCTCATCGCCGTTCCCTTATTTTTGCAAACCAACTTTATTTTTCTGATAACCTATGTCGCCGCTTTAAAACTAAACTTGAGTTACGAAGATGCTGCCCCGGCAGCCTTAATTGGGGCAAGCAATCATTTTGAAGTGGCGATCGCGACGGCTGTGATGTTATTCGGCTTAAATTCTGGTGCGGCACTTGCTACCGTCGTCGGCGTACTCATCGAAGTTCCCGTGATGCTCGCACTGGTCAAATTTTGCCAGAAAACAGCCTTTTGGTTTCCCCGAGAACCCCAAAAAGCGACATTACTCGATCCCCGTTGTCTGAGTGGATGTAAGTAACATCAGTCCGGGATATGTTATGGATAGGACAACCCCTCCGCTTGGCTCCCCCCACAGTTTCTTTACACCATTGAAGAAATGGGTACAGCGGTATGCACTTTGGTTAGGACATTCTTAGCGATAGGATTGTTGGGAACGCAAGCAAGATGTTTGTGCGAACGCACAGGCACTCGCATTCGCACTATTTATTGTCCTAACGCGACTAAATACGGCTATCTTTTGCATTCCCCATTCTCCATTACTGAAAAAGTGTAATGTAAAGAGCGCGAATGGTTATAGCAAATTTCAAGTACGAGGATTTATGAAAAAAGTCATCTTCGTTTGTAGAAAAAACTCCTGCCGATCGCAAATGGCAGAAGGCTTTGCCCGAAAACTCGGAACCGGTAAAATCGAAGTCACCAGTGCTGGATTAGAAGCCTCCCGCGTTCACCCCACGGCGATTGAAGTAATGGCAGAAATTGGCATCGATATTACCAGTCAAACTTCTAATCCCTTAAGCCAGTTTCAAGCCACCAACTACGACGCAGTGATTTCCATGTGTGGTTGTGGGGTCAATTTACCTCCAGAATGGATATCGCGCGCAATCTTTGAAGATTGGTTCCTCGACGATCCCGACGGACAACCACTATCCACCTTTCACCGAGTTCGCGATGAAATTAAAGAAAGGGTGACGCAATTGCTCGATAAATTGTCCCAATGACACTGCCTGAATAACGCCAGTACCTCAATCTCGCTCGTCGGGTCGTTTGTCGGGCGAAGATTAACCTTCTTTACTCTTTACCGAACTGCCCGCTCGATTCTAACGAAGGGACTTACATTTTACGAATCCCCAGAAGAACTACCGTTCAATCCAGCCGCTTGACGATAGGCCAAGATCGCCTCATCGAGTTTACCTTGAGCTTGCAGTAGATCTCCAAGTTTGTTGTGAATTTGCCAAGCCGTCGGTTCGATTTCCAAGACCGATCGATACCAGCGTTCGGCATCTTCCCACTGCTCCCGCACGGCGGCAATATCCCCCAGGCGCTCTCGCGGTTGCCATAACTGAGGATCGAGTTCGCTCGCCTGACGGTAAGTTTCGATCGCCTCGTCCCAATTCTTTTGCTGGATGTAAAGCTCGCCCAGGCGCAGGTATGCAGCCACCCGATCTTGATGACCCGGTTCCGCCGAAGCTGCCGTAGATTTGGGCGAGATGACTTTGACGGTGGGAGCGGGTGAGGGCGGCACCGTCGGCTCGGCGGTTTTCTCCAAGTAAGGAGATTCGACTGGGATCGGTGGGGGTTCGGAAACCGTGGTGGCACCCAACCCCGATAGCTCGAATAACGGGATGATTTCCTCAGAACTCGTATCTGTCACCAGAGGCACGGGTGTCATTTTGAGGGCACCGTTCACGGATAAAGTCGGTTCCGTTTCGATGGTGCCTTCGTACTTCAGGGAAGTGGCACTGAGTTCTCGGGCTTGGCGAGCGTACATTGCCGCCTCTGCCACGCGACCGGCTTTACTCAGGGCATCCCCCAGGCGCTCGTAAGCTTCGGGAAAGTTGGGACTCAGGTTAATAGCGCGCTGGTAGCATCGGATGGCGCGATCGATTTCACCGTGCCCGAGTAAAGTATTTCCAGTTTCCACGTATTCCTGAGCCATCGACTGGGTGGAACCTAACGCCAGTTGGTGGGTTGTTTCGCTGCGGCGATCGATATACGCGGGGGGTAGCATCGGCGAGGAAGATGACTCGGCTTTCGCGGCACCGCTCAAGAAGCCCACCAAACTGGAAAACCAACGGCGCAGTCCTCCCGTTTCCGACCCTTCAGCATGGCTCAGGGGCATTCCCGTAGCGAGTTGGCGTACCGTTTCTCGATAGCGAACCCCTTCTTCGTACAGTGTTTCGTGGCGTTGGATGGCTTCTCCCAAATGCTTGTAAGCGCGGTTGACTTCTTGCTGGGATTCGAGCACCCGCCCCATATATTCGTATGCCGCCAGGGCCAACCAGGGAGAGGTTTCGGGATTGACAGGGTAGGTCGGTAGCGCGGAAGTGGGAACCAGGGGACTGCTAGCACCGGAGTTCCCTGGAGCGGCCATTGGCGCAGGAGGAACGATCTCGCGCCGTTCGGAGGGGGCGGGGGTCCCAGCCGGAAGTTTGGGTTGAGTTAAATTCTGGCGAACCAGGTGACGATAGTAATTGTTGGCGTCTTGAAAGCGTCCTTGTCGGGTGAGGGCTTCAGCGAGATTTTGGTACGCACCCACCAACCGAGGATTCAACTTGAGCGCCCGTTGATAGCAGGCAATTGCCTGAGAGAGCTGACCTTGCTCGAAGAGAGTATTACCCAAGTTGAGATGTTCTTCGGGTTTGTAAGATTTCGGCTCGAGTTCGTAGGCACTGTAAAGGCAGTTGATGGCTTCTCCGTCTTTACCCAGCTTTTGCCAGACTTTTGCTAAATTTCGATGGGCGACAGCGAGGTCTGGCTGAAAGGCGATCGCCTTTTGATAGTAGGCAATCGAGGCTTTCCAATCTTTTTGACGAGCGGCCAGAGAGCCTAAATTTGCGTAGGCCTCTCCATAGTTCGGCTTGAGTTCGATCGCCCGCAGGTAATATTTTTTGGCTTCTTCCACTTGCCCCCGCGCAAGCAGGATATTTCCCATTAATTTATTCGTGGGAGGGAAATTGGCATCGACTTTGAGCGCTTCTTGGCAAATCGTCAGCGCCGCGTCTAACTCTTTTCGATCGAATCGTAGTTGGGCTTGGTCGTATAGGTGAAGCGCGGGAGAGGAAGAGCGATCGGAAACTGGCATAGGTTTGAGGGGGGTACAGTCGATGTTTGAAGTGAAGGGAGATGCAACAGTCGGGCGTATTTTAACATATTTGGTCAAAAAAGTCCGCAAAATATCCAGATCGATGAAAATATCTTCTGCTAAAGAACTCGGATAAATCCATTGGCGCAAGGGAGTACACTGTAAAGTCTCCGCCGCAATTGCATAATGTTTTAACCCGCATTGGCGACAAATCGCACTGAAATAATGCCGAATATAGTGGGGAGAAACGAGTTCGATAATTTGAGTTCCCGGCTCGCAGAAGATAATATTCGTTAATCCGCTACCATGGGGCGCAACAATGATTTTGGCTCGGGAAAATAAGAGGACTTGTTCGTTTAAAGTGTATTCTTCCAGACGAACGGAGACAAAACCAAATGTTTCCAGGAGAGCGATGGTTTCAGTTTCGTTAAATAGCCGGCGATACCGAGCGTTGGCGCGGCTGATATAGAGGCGTTTGGGGGTGGGGGTAGGTGTTGGTTGAGGGGGTAAAAACGTTCGGCGGAGAAAGTGCAGCGATCGCGGTGAAAGCCAACCCAACCGATCGGGGAAAGAAGGCACCACCAATCGATCGGCAACGAGGTGAGAATAGCGATCGCTTTGGAGAATTTTAGATTCGGGAATTCCCAATTTTTTCAAACTTTCTCGAGCAAACGGCTGGGGAATTTCATTGAATAGAAAATAATCGATTTCTTCCCAATGAAGATCGCTTCGCCGGAGAAGATCCAAGCGAGGAAGAACGTCCACCATCCAATGAAAGTAGACGTTGGCCGAGAGTCCCCCCACCACGGCCACCGTTCCTCGAACTCGTTGAAGCGGGGGTAGGCTTTGGGCGCGGAAAATGCGATGCTGTCGGGGTTGGTGGCGATCGCATCCGGGAAGTTGACCGGGATATTCCCGCGAGACATCTGCGAGCAAATGGTTATCGGGGGAAATAATGGCGATCGCTTCGCAAACCTGCCACCAGTTTTCTTGGGGCATCATCCAAACCCGCCCTTCGGGAATCGTCGCCACGAAGGTTTCCGGTGATGGCATGACATCCCCTTCTGGGCAATGCCAAATCCCCGTTTCGAGTTGACGAACCTCGAACTGCCTCGAAATGCGTCTCAAACATCGATCGCAGTTCACCCCAGGGCAGGGGGGATCGCTCAAATCCGGTCGAGATGGCTTCTCTTCTGGCTCATGTTCTGAACTTCTTGAGGAGTCTTCACCCTGAGAATCCACTTGAATATAATGACGTTCGTCCAATCCAGATGCCGCCCACCAAGCTTGGGTGGTACGGTAGACCCCTCGGGGCAGTTCCGGAGGCAAGGGAGAACCTCGATCGTAATCGAGTTCGCGGGTTTTGAGGCGCTGTTGCTCGATGGCGCAGGTTTGCAGTCCTGCCTCGATTTGCGGGTCTTCCGGTTTCAGGGCTTTGGCTTTGCCATAGTCGCGAACGGCCCGATCGATCCAACCGGCTTGGAACTGAACGCGACCTCGATAAAAGAAAACTTCCAGTAGAGATTGCCACGCGGACTGTCGCACTGTCGAGTCGTTGGGGTTTTGGCGCAGGGCATCGAGCAACTGACCGCTGGCTTGCCGCATTCGATCGAGATCGTTATCGGGAACGATTTGGGCCATCCGCTCACAGTAAGCATTGACCCAATCGGGTTGCTGCCCGAGGGCACGATGCAAGTATTCCAAGGCTTGGGTCACTTCACCGCATTCGAGGGCCGCGCGAGCGCAGTCTCCCAAAATCTTGATGCGATCGCCGTCGATTTGGAGAACGCATTGGAAGTAGGCTAAAGCTTCGGCGTGATGGTTTTGTTGCTGTAAGGCTTGACCGAGGTTGTTGTAGCTTCGACTGTTATCGGGTGCGAGTTCCAGGGCGCGACGGTAGGCTTCGACGGCTCGATCGAGATTCCCTTGCAGCTGCCAAAAGCGACCGAGATTATTGTGGAGCGGTGGGAAATCGGGATCGATCTTCAGCGCGGCTTGATAGACCGCCATCGCCCCATCAAACTGTTCTCTCCCTGCAAGGATACAGCCCAAATTATTGTAAATATAGAGTCGATTGGGTGCATCGGTTTCTAAAACTTCGAGTGCCTGTCGGTAACTCTCCTCAGCCCGATCGAGTTGACCGGCTTCATGCTCGGCCAAACCTTTCTCATAGAGGGCAATGCCCAGTTTTGCAGGGGTCGTATCTGACGAGAGGGGAGAGGATGCCGTTGCCTGAAGTGGGTGGGAGTGATGGTCATTCACCGGTGTTTTCCATCCCCCAGAGCGATTGTTGTTTGAGAGTGTGGATACTGCAATTGAAAATTTTCACCTTTTTAACGTCAGTTTTGCTACCGTGACGTCGACGGGATGCCGACTCTGGGTGAGATTCGGGCGGTTGGCAAGCCTCTTGATGAGCGAAGCGATCGCACTGGCTACATCTGGTTGCAGGGGAGCAAAGTACTTCATCCTTATTCCCCATTCCCCATTCCCCGCCCTCACCGGAAACAGTCTTATCCAAAACTGACGTTTTTTAGCATCGATCGCCGACATTGCATTCATTTCGAGCGCGATCGGCCCGAACGCGATCGCAAGATTGCCAAATTCATTGGGTTTGAATTGGCGATCGTGCAATCTGCCAAGCACCAATTCGAGCGATCGGAGATTGACGGGACTCAGACAGACCGAATTACCATATCGCGCTGGGGTCAAGGGGAAGGGAAAAGAATTTAAATCCCCAGATAGATTGGGTTGGGCAAAATCTTCGCTCTCGGCGATTTTTCAAGATACGAGCGCGAACCGGAAGAGCACATCTTGCTTATTACTTATAACGTATTCCTTCAGATCTGACAAAGCATCCGAGTATTGGGTTTAAAACCTTCTCACTCGAATGCTTTGGCTAAAATATTATCGAGCTAGATCGTGACACGACGATGACTCGCTCCAGACTTTAGACGATTTCAAAATCGTCGCCGTCCAAACTCAGACCCGGATCGAGCTGAGCGATTTCTTCCTCGTCTCCAGGAGTAGCCGTGGGATTGTAGTACACCAAACCCGAGCTGCTATCGTAGACGATCGAAGTCGATGCTCCGGCAACATCTCCCGGACTGCTAACCGAGCTGAATGTCGCCTGCAGGGTATCAAAGCCTCGCAGTTGCAGCACATCTTCACCCGAGGTAAAGTCGGTAATCATATCGACTCCCATTCCGGCTTGGGCGGTAAAAGTATCATCTCCCGCACCACCAGTTAGCACGTCGACACCATCTCCCCCTCGGAGGACATCTGCTCCACCGCCACCGTTGAGAATGTCGGCACCGCGTCCTCCCCGGAGGGTATCATCTCCCGCTCCGCCATTAAGGACGTCTGCACCTTCGTTACCCGCGAGAAAATCGGCACCCGCTCCACCGTCTAAGGTATCGGCTCCGATTTCACCTCTGAGGGTGTCGTTTCCGCCGCCACCGGAGAGAGCATCGTTTCCGTCTCCCCCCTGAGCCATATCTGCACCGGCACCACCGTCGATAACGTCTTGACCTTCAGCCCCAAAGAGTCGATCGTCTCCAGCTCCACCATCAATCAGATCGGCACCTCGACCGCCACGGGCAGTATCGTTGCCACCGCCACCGTCAAGCGTGTCGGCTCCAATTCTGCCTTCTAGAAGGTCGTTGCCGATTTGTCCTTCGATGAGATCGTTACCCGTACCGCCTAGAATAGTATCTTCGCCAGCTCCACCATCAAGACTATCGTTACCCGTACCACCTTGAATTCTGTCAGCACCGCCACCACCAAAGACGAGGTCTTCGTCCATTCCGGCCCGGATGGTGTCATTTCCGGTCCCCCCATCAATGACATCATTACCTTGCTTACCCCGGATAATATCGAACCCGGCTTCACCTGTTATAGTATCGTCACAATCACTACCGGTAAAATCATCGTTAGCCGGCGTTCCATCTATCAGTAATGACATATACTTTGCTCCTGATTAGTAATTCCTAGTTACTTCAAGCGCATGCCAATCTAAAACCTCAAAACTAGGGCAACACGGATGCGTTACTTCTTCATTTCTATTGGTAACTTGATTGGTGCGCTTCTTGCTTGATTGCCTTGAATAGCTTGCACTTGACCTCAGTAACAGCTGCCCCAATCCTCAGTTTGTTCGGCTTGACTTTTTAGCAGCTTTAAACTGTCATCGAGGTAAAAGTACTACAAACCATAAAAAGTATTAAAGACCTAACGTTTGATAGGTTGTAACTCAAATGCTAGGTTCTTCATGCTTGCTTCTAAAGTCCTAACAGCCGAAGAGGTCCGACTGGTATATACACGGGTAGATTTTGACTTATTCTACATTGCCTCATCAGCCATGTGTATTTTCTTGCAAATTCTAACTCAGTTTTAAAAAAAATGTCTAGTGTTTTTTGATAATGCTTGTTAGCGGTTGGATTTTATTAAAAATAGAATTTATCTGTTTTTGGTGGTCTTGTCTACTCGTATTTCTTCGGTTTTTATTGACGGTGTGCAATAAATGCTCGAACAAATTACGTATTTTCTCTGATTTTAAGAGGAGATTAAAATTATACTATGCGTATATTTTCAGATTTTATGAGGCTGAATGAAAACCAAAACCGAAAAAATACGGATAAAACAGGTCTCCATAGTTCCACATAGTGCCCGTACGAGTAACCCGATCGATTTACGGAATAATACGAAATCTTAACCAAACTCCTCCCAAGATCCCTTACCCCTGTTACGGCAGTCGCCACTGTGGTTAACGTCAGTTTTGGATAAAACTGTTTCCGGTGAGGGTGGGGAAGGGAGAATTCGGTAAAGGGAATGAGGAACGGAGTATATTTCTCTCGGCCACAGAGATATACTCCATGTTGCCGCCTCGATGAAGAGCGACTGGCCGACCGCCCAAACGTCATCGAGAGTTGGTATCCTCGCGAGGCGGCTTAAGCAAAACTGACGTTGTGGTTAGGGATCTGCGGGAAAATAACATACCAACCGTAGGGGGAATGCGGCCGTTGACCCCTACAGCAGATTGTTGGCAAGCCGGTATCTTATTTTTTGGCAAGTCCCTTAGGACGAGCGTGGACAGCGGTCAGACCCCTTGTCGGATGGGGCATATACGTTCCTGGGAACACCCCTGAATGCTGGGCAAGAAAAAAAGCTCGATCTCACGAAGGATCGAGCTATGTTAGGAATTAACGATCGGTTTGCGATGAGACTTCCGATCGGAAAAAGCATTTGAGCTATAGGTTGTCAAGCCTACATTGACTCAAATGCTTGTGGCGAAAATCAAATTGAGTTAAGTATTCGTGCAACAGAAATCTTAGATGATTTCAAAATCATTCTCATCCAAGTTCAGACCCGGATCGAGCTTAGCGATCGCTTGTTCGTCCCCACTGATGGAGTCATCGGGATTGTAGTACACCAGACCCGAGCTGCTGTCGTAGATAATCAGAGCATCTTCTCCGGCCACATCTCCCGGTCCGCTCACGGAGCTGAATTCCGCACGCAGAGTATCATTGTCGAAGCCGCGCAACTGAATCACATCGTCACCCGGCATGAAGTCGGTAATGGTATCCATGCCCATTTGGGCTTGAGCGACGAACGTATCGTCTCCCTCTCCACCTGTCATAGTGTCGGGTCCGCGTCCGCCAATGAGAACGTCGTCTCCGTTGCCGCCATCGAGGACATCAGCGCCTTTACCACCTTTCAGAGTATCAGCTCCGTTTCCACCATCGAGGACGTCTGCCCCTTCACCACCGGCGAGTTCGTCAGCCCCGGTACCGCCATCTATGGTATCGGCACCAACTTCACCTCTGAGTTCATCGTCTCCGGCGCCACCGATGAGAGCATCGTTTCCATCTCCACCCATCAAGCGGTCGGAACCATCGCCACCATCTACTGTGTCTGAGCCAGCGCCACCTTTGAGGAAGTCAGCTCCAGCGCCACCATCAAGGACGTCTGCGCCTCGACCACCACCGACGGTATCAGCTCCTGTACCACCATCGATCGTGTCAGCTCCGATTCCGCCTTCGGTGACATCGTTTCCGTTACCACCGCTAATTTGGTCAGAACCGACGCCACCTCGGACGATATCGCCTCCATTTCCGCCGTCGAGGACATCGTCTCCTCCTCCACCTTGGATAACGTCGGACCCAGTACCACCATCGACAACATCATCGCCTTCGCCAGCTTTAACTGTATCGCCTCCGGCGCCACCACTGACAGTATCGTCACCACCTTTACCCAAGATGAGATCGAAATCACCACCACCAGAGGTGTTGTCGCTTCCAGAATCTCCAATAAGAACGGACATTTGCTTTGCTCCTTAAATAATCCCTAGTTACTTCGAATGTTTTCCTGTTGCTAACCCGCTGTATGGGCAAAGCGTCGGAATTTATAACTGCTCGATCGATCTAATTGGTGTTCTACTCGATCGAATTGCTTGCGTTACACCGAACCAACATCATGCTGCACTTTAATTGTGTTGGTTTTATCTTGCTTATTGCTTGCGTTACACCGAACCAAGTTGTGAATCTGTACTAAGTCTTGTTGGTTTTGCTTTGCTTATCGCTCACGTATCTGCTACTAGGCGAAGTTTCGTACAAACTGATATGACTTCACCATGAATATGGGGAGTCCTTTACGAATGAGCTTCTACAGTGACAGCACTCGTTGGTTGAACCCAACTTACTGTTTGTATCGCTCGAAGTAATCAAGCGTTACTAGATATTGTTATACGCTTACCCCCAAATTGTCTATGGTTGATTTCTTTGAAATTCAGCTGACAAGATATTGGTTGGTTAAAGCGACTTGTGCCAGTATCTTGGGCAAGTATTAGTAATCTTGAACTCAGCTTTAAACGAAATTTATAAAGATAACTTTTTTTCTGAAGTGAGAAAAAGCCAGCATTGATTACCTGATTTTTGTCTATTCGTATTTACTCGGAGTATATTTTGACTTTCTTGGTATTATGAAAGTCAATTTCCAAGAAATTAAGGATAGTTGAACATCTTCGCCCGAGATAGACTCGTAAATTTATGGAGCGAGTCTTGAAAATCAAAAATGACCTCTGTAGAACTACACAAATATGAGTTCTCCGTAATTTTACAGAGTTTTACAGATGCTCGAGCCGATAGACCCGAGAATTTAAATTAAAGCCAAACTTGAAAATCGCTTTTAAACTTTTTCAAAGTAAGCAAATGAACTCGACTATAAGTATCATTCGCTACAAAATCTCGCGATCGCTGCGTATTGTATCCCCAGTCCGCCAAAAATAGCTCGATCTCGTTTAAATCCGGCTGCTGGCTCACCAATTGCAGGGTTTTCAGGCGATCTTCGATAAACCAGATAACGGGGGTGCTTTCAGATGTGGTGTATCGATCGCGCAGTTCCCGCAAAATTTGATACTTCGGCTTTTTCGTTTCCTTGCCAAACAGTTGCTGAGGGGGAAGTTCGATCCCCTCTCCCGCCAGAAGAGAGCGAACGAACCGTCCCTCTTTGGTGGTGATAATCACTGGTAGAACATCAGAATCGATAACCCCTCGCAATCGTTCCACCACCCCCGGATAGAATTGGTGCAGGCTCAACCATCCTGGCAAATCTGCTGCAATCCATTCATCTCGGGTACCGTCGAGGGTGGCTGCCACCGTTGCTTTATCGAGATCGTACCGTTCCACCAGGGTTTGGGCGATTTCGCTCCAGTTTTGCAAAATCTCCGCTTCGGAAATCCCCTGCAACTGCGCTTCGATGAGCACCGGCATTTCCCACCCCGTTTCAATCACTGGACGCAGGCGATAGAAGGATTCGGCTAAACCCTCTGGTGGGGTTAGGTTCGATCGCGATCGAATTTTGCAGTAGGCGCGCCACGCCGTCTGAAAATACTCAATTAAACCGTTACAGAGAACGCCATCGAAATCCAAGGCGAGGATGGTGGGTGTTTGGCTGGGTGTTTGGCTGGGCATAGTTTTCAGTCGGGGTATAAAGTTTCAGCAGGATTTGTAGGATTGTTTGCAGTGATGGGTGTCTCTACCGTTTCGGTTTAACGACAATCGGGTTTTTTCCTCGGGCAATTAACGCGATTTTCTTCTCTTGAGGCTGAAGGATACAAATGCGATCGCCACCCAGCTCAAAGACAACAAAATCGCCAGCTAGGTGAGTTGCATGACTCACAGACCAAGAAATAAATGGTGTATCAAAGGCAAAATTGAAGCTTAAATTCTCTTTCTCGTTCTCGCCTGCAATACCACCAAACCCAAACAACCGAGTCTGATACTCCCAATCCGTATTATCGGTGAACCTCGGGACTTGTCCGACAACATCAACGATACAAGTATTGAGATCGAAGAATTTGGCAGTTGGCACCATAGAGGCAATATCAGAAAGGATAACTTGCCTGTCACCTCCCAGATTCCCAAGAAATAGGTCAAACTGACCTTCTCGAGCTGGACAAACCAATAGTTGGTAATTTCGGTCCGTTGCAACGAGATCTTGAACCATTTCTTGACGCTTCCCTTCAAGATCCGATCGAACCACCTGTTTATCATCGGTCGTCATGTAATACAGAACGTATTCTTCCGGGGGTTGTACCTGTACCGAGGGAACGACATCGAGTTGGGTTACCAGACTTGTGTGGCTGTTGAAACCATATAAAACGAACAGAATGATATAACTGATGCTATTTATGATGAGTGTTGCCTTGAAAGCTTGTCGGACGGCTATTTCTTGCTTGCGAAGTAGGAACCAAACAAAGGGATACTCAACCAGTAGCGTTAGCAAAAATGCCACAAAAACGCACAAATCAACCCAAAGAGATGCATTTTCAAGGGTAACGCTCCCCATCTTCGACAGCCGATTCACGAGCAAGAACGATCCGGCCCAAGCAGATGCGTAGTTAGCAATCACAAGTATTAAAGCAGCTCTACCCCGTGGCGTGCGAAACCATTTTGCCAGGAGAATAGCTTCGACATAACCGATGACTGTATTCCCGATAAAAAGGTGTAACAACATGGTCGCGAGTGCCGGTGAGATCGCATTGGCCAATGCCGGAGATGGTAACAGAGCGATTGCAAAACCCAGAATCGCCACCAGCTTCGAGTTGCTTCTCATGAATCGTTCATCATTCTTCTCGGTGCCCGAAAGCGATCGACTCTTTAGAGCAAGCGTAATTGGTTTTGAGGGCGATCGCTTGCCGCCACCGGTTCCACCGACTCCACCGGACATTGCCAAACCTCCCCATCCTCCGAGAGCAAACTTTCGGCGGCTGCGAGCAAATCCGACTGAATGTCCTGGAGATCGTCTCGATTGTCAATATAGGTATTGAGGGCGACCATGGGATCGATACTACGACCGATACCCAACTCCGGAACCCGAGGTCGAGCGAGTTGGCTGACGAGTTCCGGTTGGATGGTGTAGTTGTGGGCTTCCTTGAGGGCAGCGTGGATGGCAGGCATTTCGATCGCCTCTAAGCCATCCGCCCCGATTTTGTAGGAGAGACGCACTACCGCATCGGCAATCTTTTTCTTGGCAATCGCTTTGAGAATCTTCTCCTGGGGGTCATCGCAATCGGACGCATCCACGGTAATGGTATGGAAAGCTCGCACTGGCAAGGAGCAAAACTCCCAATCCGCGCGACCCCGCTCTAAATCCAGCAATACGTAGCCTTTGTCTTCCTTTTCCTCGCTAAAATCCACCCGTTCGATACTGCCGGGATAGATAATTGGGGGGTTATTGGAGGGGTTGAGGTTCTGGTGTTTGTGGACGTGGCCCAGGGCGATGTAATCGAATTCCGGGCGAATCAGCAACGAGAGGGGAATCGTAAATCCCCGACTCACCGCCAGAAACCGTTCCGCCCCAAAGGTGGCGTTATCGCTCATCAGATGGGCCAGCAGCACCGTGGGCACTTCTGGGTCGAGTTGGCGAATTTCCCCTTCCAGAGCCAATCGCAGGCGATCGACAAGTAACTGATTGACGTCGGATATCGATAAACCGTGGGTTTCCGGGCGAGTTAGCAGCGTCGATCGAGTCAGCCAGGGGAGAGTTACCACCTGCACCGAACCGTTGCCGGTGTTGATGCGATGGGTTTCGAGGCGATCGCCCACCACAAACCCCGGCACCCCCAACGTCCGATAGATACACAAACTGGCACTGCCCTGTCCTTGAGAATAGCGATCGTGATTTCCCACCAGCAATACCGTGGGAATCTTCGCTTCTGACAAACGGCGAAACTGACTGGCGAAAGCTTCGGCGACATAGGGGGGAGGAGTGGCATCGGGAAACGCATCGCCACCGAACAGTACCAAATCCACCGGTTCGGACAAAGCGCGATCGATACATCGACCCAGGGTAGTAACGAAATCCTCCAGGCGGGTATTCAATCCCGTTTCCGGATTCGTGCGTCCGTGGGAAAAGCCACTCCCCATATGGATATCGGAAAGATGCAGGATTTTCACGGTTTTTGCGAGTAGTAATGTGTGGAATTTGGTTAGTTCTTGGGGGCTTCGGGAGCTTCAGGGGCAGAGGAAGGAGCATCTTGCTACCGTTTCTCCTTGTCCCCTTGTCCCCTTGTCCCCTTGTCTCCTTGTCCCCTTGTCTCCTTGTCTCCTTGTCCCCATTCTTCAATTCGAGCTGCCGAGAACGAATAAACTCAGTAAGGTGCTGCCGTTCCACAAACTGTGAAGGAGGATGGGGGCGAGGAGATTGCGCGATCGAGTATAGACGGCTCCTAACACGATGCCCAATGTTGCTAAGGGTAGCACTTCCGACAGACTCAAGTGCGCCATGGCAAAGACCAAACTGCTGACAATCACTGCCCCCCACACCGGGAGATAGTTAGTAAGGGCCGGAAGTAAGAAGCCGCGAAAAATGAACTCTTCAAATAGGGGGGCGCAAATGGAAGCGGTGAGGAAAAAACAGGTGATCGCCACCCAATCTTGTCCCTGGAGGGCAATTTCTAAAATCGGGTTGCTGCCCCCTTGTCCTTTCCAGATTTGCTGGTTGAGTAGGGAGATGCCAATGACGACGGGAACGGCGACGAAATAGCCACCCAATCCCCAGAAAAAATCTTTTCCCCGCACTTGAAAGCGAAACCAATCTTCCGGTAGGGGTCGGAAGGGTTCTAAAGATAGGTACATCACCAGCAGTCCGGCAATCGCGGCTAATGCGTAACTCGCCAAAATAGAAACGGCTTGCAACCGAGTCGGGGAAAGGATGGCACTTAAGCCAGAGAGTTTGAGGAGGAGGGGGACGATAGCGAACGCGGCGATGGTTTGTCCGAGAAAAAAGGTGATGAAGAAACCGAGCACCACCACCTGGGCGACGATTTCCCAATTCCAGGGAACGACCCACTGCAGGCGATCGTCGAGAACGAGGATTGAATCTTTGCCTTTGGCAAATCGCTGCCAGATTAAAAATACGAGCAATCCCACACCGACGATGAAGCCGACGATCGAAACCCCGTTGATGAGGACGAGTTTGTAGACGGCACTTTCGGCCCGTTGCTGCTCGAAAGCGATGAGTTGTTCGATCGCAGCCGATCGCCCTTGAACTTGGTAGAGTCGATCGAGGGCGCGATTGCGAAACCAGCCGGATAATCCAGCTTGAAGTAAGATATCCGCATCTGAGGGTAACTCAGGGGAATCGCTCCAAAGTGCGACTAAAACG
This sequence comes from Zarconia sp., assembly GCF_057467645.1. NCBI lineage: Bacteria > Bacillati > Cyanobacteriota > Cyanophyceae > Oscillatoriales > Zarconia > Zarconia sp. The sequence continues at coordinate 16,337 of NZ_JBRJXU010000074.1, read as the reverse complement.
CTGGCAATGTCTCCAGCATCGCTGGTCGTTGAGCGGTTTTGAGCGCGATCGATTGCCGATTGCCAACTCGACACTGCTGCTTCGATACGAGTTTGACGCGCTTCCAAAAGCCCCAAGCGTAAATCTAAGGTATCTTCAAGCGTTGCTAATCGATCGAGATTCGTTTGAATTTCTTGGGTTTGGGCTTCAGTTGCCGGAACGTCGCTGAGGGTGAGCATATCGAGTTGGCGGCGCTGTTCGGCAATGTTGGTGGTAACCGACTCGCGCGCCTCTTGATATTGTGTCAGCGCTTCCTCAAAGATTTCCTCTCCAAACAAGCGATCGCGCAACTCGGCCAGTTCCGGTTCTTCCGGTTGCCACTGGGCCGCTTGCAGCACCAAGTTAATTTGAGAAAGTTCCAGCTGACCCTGAATTTGAGGTTTTTGCCAGCTACCGAGTAACGACAATCCGATCAGAGCTGTCGTCACGATCGTCAGCGCCGTCAAGATTGCTTGTTTGAAGGTCATATTGAATGAGTTCTAAAACAGCCAGTCTGGAGGGAATGCGGACGTGACGATCGCCCGGTCTCCATCGATGGATGACGTTGAATTCGCCATCCTCAGACCGATCTCAGCATAGGTTCAATTGGTGGACGTGGCAATCATTCGGGCGCGTTAGGAGTCTGGAGGCTTCGGAGGCTTTGGGAGCTTCGGGAGCAAGGGAGGCAAGATCTCGGTAAGATTACACGTACATCACGTCAAAGATGTAACTAGCCAGTGCGATCGAGATTCAGATAGACCCAAGGTGTAATTTCTGCTTGGACTCTCATTTTTCTCCAACTCAAGATGACCCTCCCTAAACTCCTGCGATTGCTGCTTCTGTTCCTAGCGGCGTGGGTTTGTACGATCGCATTTCGTTTGCCGATCGTCTTTCATCCCGGTCCAACCACCAATTTATATCCCATTCACTCCCATGGGAAATACGGCTATGTGAATCAAGCTGGAAAATTGGTGGTTCCGCCTCAGTTCGACTATGCATGGGAATTTTTAGAGGGTTTTGGGTCTGTAAGAGTCGATCTCAAGTGGGGGGCGATCGATTTGCAAGGAAAGACGATCGTTCCCATCGAGTATGACTGGGTGGGACGGTTTTCTGAAGGAATGGCCCCAGTACAAGTCGAGGATAAATGGGGGTTTGTGAACTCACAAGGTGAACTCAGTATTCCCCCACAGTTTGATGGAGTTGGAGGGAGCAATCTAGGTTATCCAGGGAAGGATGAGAAGGTTTTTTCTGACGGGTTGGCGAGCGTCCAAAAGTATGGGAAGTGGGGATTTATCGATCGTGAAGGAAAACAGGTGATTCGCTGCCGCTTTGATGCAGTTACGGCTTTCTCTGAAGGAGTTTCTAGGGTTCGCTCTGGAGATTATCGCGGGACGATCGATACACAAGGTAAATGGGTTAGGATTCAAGACATTTCTGGTGGTTCATACTATGACGATAAATTTTTTCAGGGAATTCGGATAGAATTTAAAAAATCACCGAAAATCAGTTTTTACCGCGATCGACAAAACAAAATAATTGGCTCTTACCCTTGGAATCCTCCGAAGTTAGCCAGAGAGTTTCAGGAGGGACTGGCAATCGTTTGGGAACCCTCTCTAAATCAAAAGAATAGAGGAATCGATTATCCCATCCCCGCAGACTCAGAGTCTGCCATGTTTATAATTCCACCAAAATGTGGATTTCAAGATGAGACTGGTCGAGTGGCGATCGACTTAAAATTTGAAAAATGTCGGCTGTTTCAGGAGGGATTTGCAGCAGTTAAAGTTCAGGATAAGTGGGGATATATCGATAAAACTGGTGAGTTTATTGCTTCGCCACAATTCGAATATGCCGATGACTTTTTTGAAGGTCTTGCATTGGTTATATTGAAGGGGAAATACAGCTTTATTGATTCTTCGGGTCAGCTAATTGTACCTTTCAAATTTGACCAACTCGATCGTCAAGATTTTTGGGCGGATTCAGCTAACGCTCAGTTTGGTGAGCCAGATTTTGATGCAACAATTCTAGAGTTTAACTCGTATCGAATTTCAAAAACGATCGAACCTCATCGGTTTCATCATGGATTTGCAAAAATTCTCCAAGATGATAAATGCGGATATATCGATCGCACGGGAAAAATTTCAATTCCAATTGAATTTACGAATTGTTCTCCATTTGATGAATATGGCATTGCCCAAGCAACGCGCGGTTCGGAAATTCCGGAATCCGTTTATCTGACTCGTCAAGGTAAAATCATCAAAAATAACTCTTATCTCAATCTCCAAAAACTTCTGGTTTCCATCTTTGGCTTTCTGCTTTGGATTATCGCCATTAGCGTGCATGAGTTCGGTCATGCGATCGTTGCCTATTGGGGAGGAGATAAATCGGTCAAAGACAAGGGATACTTAAATTTTAATCCCATTAAATATTTTAACCCCATTACGAGCTTAATATTGCCGGGTTTTGCCTTTGCTGCGGGAGGTTTAATACTACCCGGTGCGGCAGTTTATATTGAAGAAGAACAGCTTCGGAACCACTTCTGGAAGAGTGCGATGGCTGCCGCCGGACCCATGGGAAGTGCATTATTTGGTTTATTACTCGTACCAGTCTTTCACCTCAGCATCGCTCGGGAAGCACCTTCCTGGATTTCTGGATTTTTAGCCTTTTTTATTGAGTTGCAGTGTCTGATGACACTGCTTAACTTGATACCCATTCCGCCGCTGGATGGTTTTCGAGTTATCTACGCCTGGTTTCCATCCAAATGGCAGAATAAAACCCTATTTGGATGGGGTTCTCTAATGGGTTTAATATTTTTATTTATTTTGCCCTTATTTGTTCCGGCGACGGCAATTGTTTTTAATCCCATGTTTGATGGGGTAATGACAATTCTCGAGAATTTAGGGATTTCCGAAGATTGGGTGGTGAAAGGCTGGAAATTCTTCGATCGCACCTATACCGCCTCATTTTTATTAGTTGTTGGTCTTTTTTACTTAAGTTACAAGCCGAAATTAATTTTTAAAGCTGCCGGTTCTTTCCTGGGATTCATAGTATATACAACAGAATCCTGGTTCAAAGTTAAAAACCAGAATGAGCGATATCAAAAATTACTCATCATTTTTGATAAATGTCTCAAACTTAATCCCGATGATTCTTGGATTTGGGGGAAGAAAGGACATAACCTTCAAGGTCTGAAACGTCATGAGGAAGCAGCCACTGCTTTTGAAAAAGCTCTCGAACTCGATCCAAAGTATTACTGGGCTTGGAGACAGAAAGGATGGAGCCTCCAAGAACTAAACCGTCACGAGGAAGCCGTCACTGCTTTTGAAAAAGCCCTCAAACTCGACCCAAAGTATTACTGGGCTTGGGAGCAGAAAGGATGGAGCCTCCAAGAACTAAACCGTCATCAGGAAGCACTCACCGCTTTTGAAAAAGCCCTCGAACTCGACCCAAAGTATTGCTGGATATGGGACAAGAAAGGACGAAGCCTTCTAAAACTGAAACGTTATGAGGAAGCGATAACTGCTTTTGAAAAATGTCTAAAACGCTATCCCAAGGATGCCTGGGCTTTGGGGCAGAAAGGATTTAGCTTCCAACAACTCAACCGTCATCAGGAAGCAGTCACTGCTTTTGAAAAAGCCCTCAAACTTAATCCCAAGGATGCCTGGGCTTGGAGACAGAAAGGATGGAGCCTTCAACAACTCAACCGTCATCAGGAAGCAGTCACTGCTTTTGAAAAAGCCCTCGAACTCAATCCCAAGGATTCCTGGGCTTGGGAGCAGAAAGGATGGAGCCTCCAACAACTCACTGCGTTGAAAAAATCCCGCGAACTCAACCATACAAATTCCTGGGCTTGGGGAACGAAAGGATTCAGCCTCCAACGACTGAAACGTCACGAGGAAGCACTCACCGCTTTTGAAAAAGCCCTCGAACTCAATCCTAAAGATTCCTGGGCTTGGGGGAAGAAAGGATTGAGCCTGCAAAAATTGAACCGCTATGAGGAAGCACTAGCTGCGTTTGAAAAATATATCCAAGGCTGCGATCGAGAATTGGGGTCCGATGCTTTCTTAATTTCTGATGTTTTTGAGGGGTATCAAGGGGCAATCGTCTGTTGTGAGAAAGTGCTGCAATCTTCCCCAGAGAATGCACTAGCCTGGGGTCTTCGAGGTTGGGCATTGCAGGAACTCGGATGCTATGACGCTGCGATTGGCTCCTACGATCTAGCGTTAGAATACCAGAGCGATACCCAACAAGTGGCAGAGATTTGGAACTTAAAAGGTATTTGTCTCGATCGCCTCAAACGGTATCCCGAAGCCCTGGAATCATATCGTCACGCCATCGAAAAAGCGATCGAACTCGAACTCTCAACGAAAAAATTACAGTATTTCCAGTCGTTTCGAGGTTTAACCCTATTCCATCTGAATCGACACGAAGAGGCTGTGGAGGCGTATCTACACAGCCAAGGGATGAACCCCAGTTCGATGCAACGTTCGGATGGGAACCTCATCGAAATCTACAAACCTTGACTCGCCTTCCTCATCCCATTCCCTCATCAATAGGACTTCCGCACGAGCACTACATCAATCGAGGGCGAATGCCATTCGCCCCTACACATGGTGTTGGCGAGGTGAATTTGCGTAAGTCCCGATCGAATTTAATGGGTGACTGCCCAGAAATTTGTAGGGTGGGCAGTTTTTTGCACGGGGTTTTCACTTTGATACGAACCATCGAACTGCCCACCTTCACCAGTATCCGAATTGTGATGGCGGTTGCGATAAAATCCGATCGCCCCGGACAATTCGCAACGGTAAGTTTCGATCGGGCGATCGAGTGGCAGAATGGGGAGTAGATCCGAAAAGGCGATCGTTTTCATCTGAAGCGATCGAAGCTGTTCTATAAACAAAAGAAGAAAACTTCTTTGTCCTGATGAGATCGCCAGTCAAATACCGGGGACATCGACAAAAGGATAAGACCGTTGAGTAACTCCAATCGGTTAGAAGCGACAGAATATCTCTGCTGGGCGAGTTCGGCAGTCGGTTCGGCCGTGGCTGCGTTTTCGGGTCAGTTTCTCTATGCCAGCGTTCCGATATGTTGTTCGCTGTTGCTAAACTTAGTGAACCGTCGCCGGCTTAACGCGGTGATGCAGCGACAAATGATGGGGGCAATCGTCCGGGTTCACCAGCAACTTTCTCAAGATATACAAACTTTCGGGCCTCAGAGGCAAGGTTTACCCGAATCCGTCGCGCCCAAACTCGATGGGAGTACTCCTTTAATTGGCCCCGTACCGCCTACTCTCAGCCAGGCGCGATTGTCGCAACTCGACGATTTGCAACTCGTGTACCAAGAAATCGTTCAGTTGCAAGAGCAATACACCAGCGTGCGGGATTCCCTGGCGGGGGTGGTGGATTACTTAAATAACTCTCACCTGGCGACGAAAGTGAGCGTTCTCGAACAAGAAATCGATCGCCTCTACAGTCACGTCCGCCTGGTGCAACAACACCTAGAACAACAGCACTTAGAAACCGATCGATTTCAAGGGGGAGACCCCAACTTCCATATCCAAGAAGAAGCCATTTCCAATCTTTCCTCAAACTCCTTCAATGGGGGTTGGGTTGGGGAATACGATGCAACGCACCCCTACTCAACTGCAACCGCACCCTCTTTTACGGTCAGCCGCAACAAAACGCGATCGGCTCAGTCCGTAGAAGAAGAAGCGCCAGTATCCGAAGCGATCGCCTCATCGATTGCCCTGCCTAGCTTCAGCGTCGAGGCACCTCCTCAAACCCACGCGGAATCTCAACCCGAACCCCAAATCCAAGCTCAAGCCCAAACCGTAACGTCAACGGAACCCCAAACTGTACCGCTCACGGAAGCTCAAACCCAACTCCTGCAAACCCCCCTCAAGGAGACTCCGAGTTGGGAATGTATTGCCACCCTCACCGACCATTCCGATTGGGTAAGCGATTTGGCCGTTTCCCCCGACGGTCAGACCCTGATTGGCAGTAGCTTCGATAAAACCCTGCAACTGTGGAACCTTAAGACTCGCGAACCCATCGCCATCTTGGCCGAACATACCAGTCCGGCGATCGCCATTGCTGTCACCCCCGATGGCAAATACCTTGCCAGTGGCAGTTGGGATAAAACCATCAAACTGTGGGATTTGGAAAAGCAAAAAGCGGTCTGCACCCTCACCGACGACTCAGAAAATGCGGGTTCGGTGCGATCGATTGCCATCAGTCCCGACGGGCAAATCCTGGCAAGCGGCTGGTTCGACCAAACTATTAAACTGTGGAAGCTCAAAACCACCGGCAAGCGCAAACGCCCCAGCGCCACCTTTCTGGGTAGTTATTCGGGGCATTCCGGTCGAGTAGACGCGATCGCCTTTAGCCCCGATAGTTCCCTGCTGGTGAGCGGCAGCGCGGACGGTACCCTCAAGCTATGGCAGCTCAATACTACCGGCAAACCCCTGCAAGATTTAACCCGGACCTTTGCCGAAACCTCAGAACCCGTTACCGATGTCGCATTCAGCCCCGACGGCAAGTACTTTGTCAGTGCCAGTCGCGATCGAACCCTGCGGGTGTGGGATGTGGCTCATCAAACCTTAAAATCTCAACCCATCGGTCATGCCGGTGCGGTGATGGCTGTAGCCTTTTCCCCCGATGGCAAGACCCTCGCCAGTGCCAGTACCGACGGGACCATCGGATTGTGGGATTTTGAAGGCGATCGACTCCTGGAAGTTCTCACCGGCGAGGCAGGTGCGATGATGTCGGTGGCGATCGCGCCTCAAGGGCAGGCGATCGTGGGTGGTAGTGCGGAAGGCATCATTAAAATTTGGCAGCCCATCGATGCTTCCAACTCAAAAGACTAAAATTTGGTGGGTTTGAGTCTCATATCGGCTTCGAGCGCGGTTTTTGTCGATATCGCTATGAATTTCTAGTGGTATTTTGACAAAAATTCGACTGGTGAGGACATTTTTTTTGCGCGATCGTTGGGAACGCGAGCAAAATGTTTGTGCACTCCGCATACACGCACGCAAACACAAACGGACTAAATTGTCCTAAGAGAGTTGAAAAAAAATCAAGTACCCCCTAACTTATCAATTCGGAGTAGGAGTCTTCTTAGTGCAGCCATGCCGACAGGCGCTTGCGGCATTTGATTCCTACGGTGGGTATATTCTTTTCCCATACTAACGTCACTGAATATGGCGATGATTCCGTGTTTGTAAGGTTTGTGCAAGGAATTTCGTATTTTATAAAAGCTCTAAAAAATACGTGTTTTCCTCTACTTAATTCGAGGAAGTGTCCAATATAATTGGGATAGATAGCAACCTTTGATTTTCAGCACGTACACTCATTTAATTGCACAAAAATGACATATTGAGAGTGTTTATCATGACTCGGAAAAAATTGACTCGGTCTCTGATTCCTTTGACAATCGCCATGTCTCTGGGGCTGTTTGCAGCACCGGGGATGAGTGAATCCTACCCGGATAGCCTTGGGGAATCGAGCCAGATTGTTGGCAATGAGTGGAATGCGTTTAGCCCACCGGCGGATATGGGAACTCCCGGTAGACGAGAGGGTGGCGGCACTCGCGGAGACTGTGCGACTGTTGGCAGTGCTCTGACTGCATTGATTCCCGAAACGAACGCCGGTGCGACGATCTCCGGTAGTCCGTCTCTCTTTTTCCACGTTCCCGCCACCTCGGAACGAATCGAACTTGAATTCGTATTGCAGGATGTCGAGCGCAATACAATCTATACAAAAACTCTGAGTGCACCCGCAAGATCTGGAATTGTCCAGATAGACCTTAAAGATGAAGCCTCGCTAGAGCTGCAAGTGGGTCAACATTATCACTGGTATTTCTCCGCCATCTGCAACCCGAACGATCGCAGTGCGGACATTCACGTTGAAGGCTGGATTCAGCGCATCGAATCGGAGACAACTGAAGCCAAGCTTCAGACGGCAACTTCTCCTAGCGAGACAATCGCCGTTTATAACGAGTCTGCGCTCTGGTACGATGCCTTGGCTGCGATGGCCGAGCAACGCCGCGCGAATCCGGATGATGTGAATTTAGAGGCTCAGTGGCAGCAGTTACTCGCCACTGTCGGACTCAATTCGATCGCTCAAGCTCCCTTAGTTGAATGGAATAGCGTTCAATACTTTGCCTTCAAAAAATACATCGCCCGTCAATATCGATAGATCTTGACAAAATCCTAACTAACTGTTTCAAACCTCCATTTGAGATGGGCTGACTTTAACAGTCAGCCCTTTTTTTTATCCACGATCGCCAATATCTTTATACTCTTTGTCTTTATACTCTTTGTGAGACGGGTAGCCATCGTCGTTTAGGTATTCTGCTTCCATTAGCCGTAGCGAGAGTAGCATTTCTGCAAATACCCGTTGCAATGCATAATACCATCCCGGCGGACCATCAAATATTCCACCTTTTAAAATTAGGCAGTATACCAAAACGAGCCAGGGAGCAAATATTTTGTACTTGCGAATTCGATCGGCTCGACTCAGTTGACTGGCAGGGGTTTCTCGCAGCTTTTTGGCTTCGAGTACCATATAGCGATCTTGCGCCCAAATCCATCGACTTAGGGGTTTGCGATCGTCATGGTAAATATAAGACAATAGCCGATCGCACCGACCTTCAACTCGTAGCACTTGCGTATGTCCGTCATCGACATAAATAGCTTTATTCTTTTTAAACAAACAAATCCGAGGGGGGAGTAACGTTCCTCGCAAGGGATGACCCCAAACGCAATATTTAAACGAGATCGAATAGCCATCGATCGAATCTATTTCAGATAAAGATTCAATTTCTTCGAGGAGTCGATATCTAACGAAATAATCGGCATCTAGAGATAGAACCCACTCCGACTCGACTTTTTCTAAACCGTAGTTCCATTGGTTAGCATGGGTATCGAAGTCTCGCTGAAATATTTTTACTTGCGGATAACGTTGCAAAATCTTCAGCGTGTCATCAGTACTATTGCTATCCACAATAATTATTTGTGTTGCCCAAGTTAGATTTTTGAGCGTGCGCTCGATATTTAGTGCTTCGTTATAAGTTAAAATTAACGGTGTAATTTTTTCTAGCATTATCTATTAAAAAAAATAAATTTATAATTTATCGAGCGTAGCTTTTGAAAATAATTTTATTTTCAATTATTTCACGATATCTACTCACTAAATTAGCTGCAATCTGATTCCATGTATATCGTTCGAATATTAAATTTCGCGCGCGATCGCCCATTTCTTTTGCCTGCTGCGGGTTCTTCAAACATTCTATTAAAGCACGAGCAATTTCTTCCGCATCTAGATTGACAATCCGAGCCGCACCCTCGACACCCGCTTCGGGAAAGTTACAACCGGTGCTCAGAATACAAGGCAAACCCGATGCCATTCCTTCTAATACCGAGATGCTAAAACCTTCCGAGTAAGATGGTGCGATATAAAGGGTTGCCGCAGCCAAAGCCGAGTATTTGAGAGTTCGATCGAGCATTCCAGTAAATGTTACCGATTCCAGGCAACCTGCTGCGCGAACAGATTGGCGAACAGTGGGTAGAAAACCAATATTATCGGGACCGGCAACAACCAAATGAGTATTAGAAAATCGATCGCAAACTTTGGCAAATGCTGGTACGAGTAAATCGAGTCCCTTTTTTGGGTCGATTCGTCCGAGAAATAAAATAATTGCTTTATCTTGAGTCTCTGGGAAGTTTTTGTAAAAAATATCGGCAGTAGTAGGGTGAGAAAAATCACGCTCTCGAATACCATTTGGAATTACAAATAATGGTGGTTTTAGATTGAGCAATTTTACACTATTGAGTTCCGAGGAAGCGAGCAAATGAATTGCACTTGCGCGGTTGAGAGCCGGTTTTTCTAATAACCGATAGTAGAGCCGTTTTTTCCAGGCTTTATAAGAGAGCGCCCAAGGTTCTAACATCCCCCGGGGAGTCACGAGATAAGGAATATTATATTGCTGGCAAGCTCGATAGACTGATAACATCGAAGGGGAAAAAATTGCGTTTGTATGGGCGATGTCATAGTCTTGGATATGGTTGCAAACCCATCGATTGAATGACAGACTAATTTTATAATCGCCAATATTCCAAGCCGGAAAGTATCGCACGCGATAATTCGGTCGATCGAGCCACGTTTGCAGCGGTACGTCTAAACTCGTTTTCCCATTGGCATTGGTGGTCACTAAGTCGAGATGCACGCCGCAATTTCCCAAAGCTTCCGCAAGCTGAACCACGCTATTGGACGGTCCACCGTATACATTTCCTAAAGCCGGAATGACCATTAAAATCTTCATGTTTCCTCACCTTTTATTGCCGCTTCAATTGCCGCGATTAAACCCCTTGCAAAGCGATCCGGTGAAAAGTTCTGGATATGCTCTAATGCTGCCTGTCCCATTTTTTGTAAGTCGATTTCTTGCGTACTCATTCGCACCATTAAATCGATAAGTTGTTGGCGATTTTCCGGATCGAACCCAAAACCATTTACCCCCTCCACGACTAAATCTTCAAAGCAGCCGCAACGATTGGAGACTAACACCGGTAAACCCGATGCCATCGCCTCGTTTACCACGAGTCCCCACTGTTCTACGGTGCTGCTATGGATGAAACAGCTTGCATGCGCGAAGTAGGGAAGCAGCTCGTTTTGTTGAAGAAAACCTGGCGTGCAAACAAACTCTTGGAGGTGGAGTTGCTGAATCTGGCGTTCGATTTTAGCCTTTAATTCCCCATCCCCGCATAAGACTAAATCCCAGGTTCGATCGCTCTTTATGTTTGTTCGATACTGTGAATAACAATCGAGCAAAAATGCAATATTTTTTTTTGGAATAAATCTAGATATAGCAATGAAATAGTTCTTTTTAACAGGTCTGGGTAACGATCGATTTTTCTGCGGATCGAACACTGAATTATCCACAGTATCGTATCCCGTAAAAATGCGATCGGATCGAAAACCTAGTTTTTCTAGATAAGACTTGTGAGGTTGACCCCCCACTAATGCCGCACGATACCCAGAGGCGATCGCACTTTTGATTCCTTCTCGCCAAAATCTCCGCTTCGCATCCCGTTCGTGAGTTTCGGAAAATAAAATTGCGATTTTTTGATGCCACTGACACCAAAATAAAGCGGCTAACATCGCAGGTCTGGCATATCCAGAAATTGCAATAATATCTGGATTCAGTTTCGATAAGCGATGATAGAGCTGACGAACAAGCTGATGCCAACTCAGGTGAAAGAACTCTTCTTCTGAGGTTAACGAAATTATCGGACAGGCAATCTTTTCGAGAGTAGTTTTCCATTGATAATCTACTCCCGATCTCGTTAACTCAAGTCCCGTTACCTCCCAATAACGGGTTTGACAATGTTGGTGAAAAGCCTCTAATCGAGATAGGTGATAGGGACCGTAGTTGGTAAACAGAATCGCAATTTTTTTCGTCACCTCTTTTTGCACCTCTTTTTCTGTCCCGTTAAATAATGTGAGAGTTCTTGCTTTTGGGGAGTTTAAGGTGCGATCGAAACTTCAGCATGAAAACTGGTATGCTTCCAGGCGGGGGGTAACGGCATGATGCGCTCTTTGAAATACCTCGATCCGAAGACAATGTCTCCGATGTCGAAACCGTGGCGGCGAACGAGTTGTCGCAGGGTTCGCGGACAAAACCAGCAAGTATGTTCGGGATTTGTCCAAAATTCAGTTTTAAAGGCCGCGCGAACGGTATGTTTCCAAAACCAAGGGTTAGGTGTAGAAATTAAAAGTTTGCTCTCTGCATGCATATGATGGCGGCAAGAGGATAAGAAACCTTGTAAATCTTCTAAATGCTCGATAATATCTCCCGCAACAAGTACATCAAATTTTTGCTGAAGGTCAAAATGTTGTGCGTCTGCAACGACGATATTAAATCCTCGATCGACTAAATATTGGACTCCCGCGGTATCAATATCAATTCCGATAACCGAATCGGCAACCTGTTGGATGGCTTTGTGCAGCCAATACGGACTTTGATAGTTTTTCGGATCGTGCTGAACGCAGCCGATATCTAAAACAGATTTTCCTTGACAAAATTGGGTAACAAACTGAATCTTAGAATCGCGAACGGCAATTTTCGGATTAGAGGCGTTTGCAACATTATCTTTAGATGTAGGATGGGTATATTTTTGAGTGTGAGTTGGGAGCATCGTATCAATGTTCTCCTTATTCTGCTTTTTGATAATTTGGTAAAATTCAAAATCCTCAAAGCTTATTGAAGATTGGCAAGCGCCGTACTGGGATATTTTTTCGATCGCGATGAATAAACCAAGAAGCCCACAAAAATTAGTTGAAATATAATTTCTTGAAAAAATCGTTGATTGCCATGGGTAACTCCCACCATCATCGAACTGCAAGAACTAGCATAGAGGATTTGACTCAAAAGACTATTATGATAAAGTGCGGAAATCCAAACATGTTTAAAAAAATAGGCGACACCGTAAAAAATCAGACATCCAAAATAGCCAAACTCTAAAAATGAATCTCCAATCCCAGTGGTGGTAGACCCATTCGGGATACTGTAGCCTAATAAACTGTTGGTATCGAAGTTGGTGAGATGAAATTGCAATGAATTTTTAAATCCATAACCGAGAAGCTGTCCGGGAACGTATTGAAAGACGATCGCATCCCAAAATCCAGTCCCATAGCCATATTGACCGGTTTTTACCGCTGCATCCATTAACATGGCAGCATTTCTCAATTCTAAAATTTCTCCTTCGAGAACCCGATTTAACCCTTGCACGAAATTAATATTCGAGACATTGCCATTCAAAATTGCCAGCCAAAAGTCGCCGCGAAGTTGACCCAAGAGTGGAATAATATATGCTGCTGCGACAATTAAGCCGAGGGTGAGGAATCGAGGGGGTAAAATTCGGCGAATATAGAAAGCTGAAATGCCCAGGATAATGAAGAAGGTAAACGTCGGCTGACGGCGACCGATTAAAATTGCATTTTGGACGATCGGATATCCCGCAATAATGGCTAAGATGATATTGATTTTGGTCGGTTTCTTTAAGGCTAAAAGTGCCATGATCGCCAGGGCAATATAAAGCACTTTAGTAAAAAAGAGATAAATCGTTGCCGGTCCCGTCCAATTACTATTGGCGGCAAATTGAATCGTGGTACGCGATAACAGAAACGTAAAAAAGTACCCGATAAAAATGAGAACGATCGCCCCTCTGCGTAGTTTGCGATCGCTCAGGGGAATTGAGAGTTTTTTGAGCAGTTTGCGATCGGGTTTAGATCGATCGCCCAACCAACACATCCCCGCACACAAACAACACATGAGTAACACTCGTTCGATGGCTTCGGAACTCGCTGCTCCTGGCGTTTCTACAAGAGCGATCGCCTGGGGTACGATAAACGAGATAAAAATCGTTCCCATGATGAACGGATATTGATAAATCCGCTCCGGACGCATCAATCCCCAGGCAATCAGCGCGATGCAAATCCCGATAAATAAGTTGAGGTAGAAGTTCACCATAGGTCGATTTCCGACGCCTAAATCGATGCACGAATCTTGAGATGGCTTTGACTATAGCGGTTCTCCAGTGAGTGAGGTCTTAGATTTAATCTCAAGTCCCCCTTAAAAAGGGGGATTTAGGGGGATCGCCATAGCTCATGCATCTGAGAAATGCTATAGATTGCCTTAACTAAGCGATCGCCATAGCGATCGAAATTATTCTTGAGATTTTTCTGCCGAATATTATGTCTAAGCGTTGCAAGTAACGTCTTATCCTCCATGAATAAATTGAGCCGTTCGACAATACTCTCCACATCCCGAATCGGCACGATAAATCCTTCCACCCCGTCCCGAACGATCGAACCCGAATTGGGCGTGGTAATCACGGGCAATCCACACGCCAGGGCTTCATAAATCGCCGTTGCCGACCCTTCACAAATCGACGGGAGTAAAAAAACATCCGCCCACTGATAATGTTGGAGAATTCGATCGCGGGGAACCGGGCCGACGAGTTCGAGATGTTCTTGCAATGCCGAGATGGCTGGGGGTAAAACGCCAACGGGCCCTACCATCCGAAATACCGCTCTATTCTGCAACCGTTTTGCCGCTTCTAAGATATAAGGCGCGCCTTTCCTCAGCCCCACAGAACCCACCGTTAACACCCGCAATGGACCGGGATGGGGAGGTTGCGGTGACGGAACGAATCGATCGCCCACCCCATAGGAAACGACGACACAACGCTCGCTAGGACCGCCACACTCCTCGATACCGGTCCGCACGAAATCCGAACCGCAGAGAATTCGATCGGCCAGTTCCCACTCCTGCTGCTCTCGTTCCATATACTCTTGCCGGAACGCCGTCTGTTCCAGAGGTGCTTCCCAGCCGGGGTGCAATTCTCGTTCTTCGTTCATCAGGCGAAACTCGATCGCATGGGGGGCGATGGTTTGCTCGAGAATTGTTTGCAAGCCTTGCCGTTTAGCCGCCGCTAGCAGTTCCAATCCCGCCGTATTGAACACGTAAATCCCCGTCCCCCGCAGACCTTGGCGCAGAATTAACCGTCCGAAGGTTTTCCCCGCCCACAAAAAGATGGGAATCGATTGCGAGGAGGAACCCGACCGGCGCAAGCGGCGCGCGTACTCGAATCCAAACCCCGAAAATGTCGCGATCCGATCGCGGGGAATTCGGGGAACGCGACCGGCAAGACGGGCGACGGCCGGGCTTCGGAACCGGGGGGGAATCCGTCGCAAGTATTGGGGCCATCCGCGCACCGCACAGATATCGTTGTACAAAAGCTCTAGCATTCCCCTAGCGTTCAAAATTTCAGGGATGGCGTAATGGCGGCGCGCGCCGAGTTGGGCAACCAGGAGTGAGGGTTTCATGGCTGACTCCCGCCAATGGCTTCGGGGACAGGGGGTTGGCGCAAATAGGAGACCCACGCCTGTTTGAGGGCAGCGTAGGAGTAGCGTTCTCGATAAAACTGCTGTAACTGGTCTCGATCGATTTCCCCCCGTGCCAGCCTTTGTGCCATTTGCCGGACGCCAGTGACAAATGCGGGAGTTCGATCGGGTTCGAGATTCATATCGGGTTCCGGGGAAACGACGATCGCATTGGGATTTTCCACCCCGTAATCGGGAATGCCACCCACCCCGTAGGCGACAAAGGGCACACCACAGGCCATCGATTCCAGCAAAACCAGGGGGGCGCCTTCCTCACCGATAGTGGGGAGCAATGTCAGATCGTAACGACTGAGGAGATCCACGTATCCCTGTCCGTCCGGATAGGGCCCGAAACACTTGACTCGATCGCCGATCCCCCGCGCCTGAATGTAATTGCGGATGAGCGCTTCTTCCGAACCACTACCGTAAACGTGCAGTTGACCCAGATCGTCTTTGAGATAATCCCATTGACGCACCAGCCAAAACGCTTGTTTGTGAGGTTCCAAGCGGCTGAAAAGGGCGGCTTTCGCTTGTCCGAGGGAGACTTTTCGGGTGGGCGGTTGCGGTAACGTTGCCGTCAGTTCTAGGGGTTCTGGCATCGCGGGAATCGCCGGAACTGTCTTGTGCCAACCAAAGCTACTGGCGAAGTTGCTCGCGACGGTGGGGGATTGTCCCACCACTTCATCAAACCACCACTTCACCCCCCATCGAGAATCCCGCCATTGAGAGCGCATACCGGACATGACTTCGTGAAAAATACTGCGAACGGATGAGGGCAGGATTAAGGGCAGTACGCTCAAATACCAACTCGTGCCGACACCTAAATAAATTTGGGGATGAAAATTTCTCGAAATTTGGACGAGTTCAAAAAACTTGCGCAGATTCGCGAGAATTTTCGATCGGGGATGGGAAATATTCGGATCGATGAAACGAATCTCAATCCCATCGATATTCAAACTGGCACTCAAATTTGCCCGATCGCCCTCTGAAATTCGCTGAGGGGTTAAAATCAAAACCTCCATACCCGACTCGGCAAGGGCGATCGACAGCCAGCGAAGATGGCTTTGAATGCCCCCGCGTCCGGCAATAACTCCGTAGACTAAAACTTTCATATCTGCTTCTCCTGCCCAAAGCGGAAGTCACGTTCGTTTCGAGTCTCGATGGTATTGAGTTATTGTCGTTGCCCAACCGTTAGGAGTTCCCGCTTTGGGAGGATGGGTAGCTTTTGGGAGCATCGGAGGCTAAATTCTCCCCCCTTGTCCCCTTGTCCCCTTGTCCCCTTGTCCCCTTGTCCCCTTGTCCCCTTGTCCCCTTGTCCCCTTGTCCCCTTGTCCCCTTGTCCCCTTGTCTCCTTGTCTCCTTGTCTCCCTTGTCCCCTTG
>NZ_JBRJXU010000073.1:0-6291 GCF_057467645.1 Zarconia sp. | reverse complement strand
TAAAAACATATCGTTTACCTATCAATAAAATATTAGATTGAAGTAGCAAAAAATTTGATTTATAAAACAATCAAAAATTTCAACTTATAACAAATCCTAAACAATCGAGCCATCCCTTTGCGATAAATTGTGGTAGGATAAAATGCTTATATATCGAATATCTAGATAACACCACTCTATCCTCAATTTAAATCGACATTATGCAACTGCGGCAATTGAGTTTTTTGAGTTCGTTCGCCCTGTCGTTCGCCCTATTTAGCAGTAGTTGGGGGATCGCGACGAGAGCGGAAAATCGCGATTTCACCTCTCCAGAAACTCTGTTGGCTCGCTCCTTGAAGTCATCGACTGCCAAATCTTCCGTCTCAAAAGCTACAGAATTCTCGATCGCTCAAAACGCCACTGAAGAAGCCGAACCGACCGATACAAATCCCGAAGAGGCGACTTCCGAAGAGGACAACCCGACAGAGTCTGCACCGGTAGAAACGAACGTCGAAGAAGCCACTCCCCCAGAGGACAACCCGACAGAGTCTGCACCTGCAGAAACGAACGTTGAAGAAGCCACTCCCCCAGAGGACAACCCAACTGAGTCGGCACCCGCAGAAACGAACGTCGAAGAAGCCACTCCCCCAGAAGACAACCCGACAGAGTCTGCACCCACCGAGATCGATCCTGAAGAGGTGACTCCCGAACCCACCGAACCCACGCCAGCCGCACCCACAACCTCTGCACCGGTGAGTTCTGCGATTTTACTGCAAGAAAACGGGACGTTAGAAGAAGGCGATGCCACCTTCGATTCCGATGGCAGTTTCTACGACACCTATACCTTTGTCGGCCGGGCCGGACAATTGGTAACCATCGACCTGGAAAGTCAAGAATTCGATACCTACTTGCTTCTCGTCGATGGCGAAGGCAACACGATTGGCGAAAACGACGACCTTGCCGAGGGCAATACCAACTCCAAACTCGAAATCGAATTAGAGAATAACAGCGTTTACACCATCGTCGTCAACGGCTTCGACAGCGAACATAAAGGAGTCTACAATCTCACCGCCATCACCCAACTCGGTACTGGCGACTTGCAAGCCACCCTCACCTGGAATACCCCCGACGACTTGGATTTAACCATTCTCGATCCCAACGAAGAACTCGTCAGCTTCGACACTCCTCTCGTCGAATCCGGTGGTAAACTCGATGTCGATGCCAACGCCCTGTGCGAGAGTACCACCAATACCCCCGTTGAGAATATTTTCTGGCCGCCATCGAATGCTCCCAAAGGTAGTTACGCGATCGCCGTCAGTCTCTACACTCGCTGTCCCGATGGCGAGGTTCCAACTCCAGAACAAGCCAAAGAACCCATTGAGTTTACCCTGACTCTCACGGTACAGGGAACCACGGAAACCTTTACGGGGACGGTGGACGAACAAAATAATTTCGTCACGTTCCCAACTGCCGTTTACTAAAGTTGGGTTCAATTTGGTTCGATCGTTTGAGTTGTGGGGTGGGCAGTTTTTCCAGTGAAAATTCGACGTTAGTATCCAAAACCCCCAACCCCCACTCTGTTCCGATCTTCATCCAAAGCCCTGTAAAATCTAGAATCTAAAATTATTTCAGGAGTGTGCGGCGATGCAGATCGAACTCACGCAGCTTGCAAAAATTCTCGGGATTCCGTCACCCGAAAACTTGCCCCAAAGTCAAGATCTCATCTGTCGCGGCATCACCACCGACAGCCGCAGCGTCAAACCGGGCAATCTCTTCGTGGCATTGCGGGGGGAAAAGTTTGACGGACATCAGTTTGTGGCAACCGCTGCCGAACAAGGGGCGATCGCAGCCATTGTCGATCGCCCCGTCGATGTCACAATTCCTCAGTTTCAAGTGGGCGATACCCTCAAAGCCTACCAAACCCTCGGTCGCTGGTGGCGCGATCGCTTCTCGACTCCCATCGTCGGCATTACCGGTTCCGTCGGTAAAACCACCACCAAAGAACTGATCGCTGCCGTTCTGGGAACCCAAGGCAAGGTTCTCAAAACCCAAGCCAACTACAACAACGAAATCGGCGTTCCCAAAACCCTCTTCGGACTCACCCCCGAATGCGACTTTGCCGTGATTGAAATGGCGATGCGGGGACTGGGACAAATTGCCGAACTCACCCACATTGCCCGCCCGGATATCGCCGTCATTACGAATGTGGGAACGGCCCATATCGGGTTGCTGGGTTCGCGAGAAGCGATCGCCCAGGCAAAATGCGAACTCCTCGCCGAAATGCCCGATACCGGCATTGCTATCCTCAACCACGACGATCGCCTTCTAATGGCAACGGCAGCTACAGTGTGGCAAGGCAAAACCATCACCTATGGTTTGGAAGGGGGAGATGTGCGGGGCGAACTTCTCGATGGCGATCGTCTGCGGGTGGATGGTATCGAGTATCCCCTACCGCTAGCCGGAGAACACAACGCCCTCAACTACCTCGCCGCGATCGCCGTCGCTATTGCCCTCGATCTGGATCGATCGCCTTTGCAAGCCGGTCTGGCGGTTAGTTTACCTGACGGTCGGGCAAAGCGTTACCAGTTGGAAAACGATATCGAGATTTTAGATGAAACCTACAACGCCGGATTAGAGTCGATGCTCGCGTCGCTGAAAATGCTCGATCGCACTCCAGGAGCGCGGCATATTGCGGTATTGGGGACGATGAAGGAGCTGGGAGAGCGTTCGATCGAATTTCACCGTCAAGTGGGGGAGATGGCGCGTCAACTCGATCTCGATGCACTTTTTATCCTCGCCGATCCCGCTGAAGCCGAAGCAATGGCCGCCGGTGCAAAAGGTGTTGCCATCGTTGAGTGGGAAGATGCCACCTCCACCAACGCCCATACCGCCCTGACAACGCGATTGCAAAATTTCGTCCAACCCGGCGATCGCTTGTTATTTAAAGCCTCTCATTCTGTCGCCCTCGATCGAGTCGTTCGTCACTATCTCGGAGATTAGGATTACAGATGCGTTGTAGATATCTCTGGAAAAGGGTGAAAGGTTAAAGGTTAAGGGGTCAGGGGTCAGGGAAAAGAAATGTATGACTTTGGCATAGAAATTGATTTAATTTTTGATTTCTAGCAGATGTCGAGTTACGCTCAATATTCATTTTCCTCAGAACAGAACTAACCGCTAAACCTGCCCCGATCGTTTATTCAAAAGGCGAGATGTACGACCCTGTTGATGAAAGTAATTATATTGAAGTACTGATTTTATCTCGTTTTGCAGAAGAGAGTGGCTATTTACCGCCTGAAATCGATCTTGACGATCGCATTGTCGATCTAGTCGATTCGGCAGATTATGCAGTTATTATCAATATCGAACGAGATTTAAACATCAAAATTTCCAACGAAGATTGGTTTAATGCCGTGACCGTTCGAGATACGATCGAATTAGTCAAAGCGCACGTTCAGAGACTGGATGAAGATTGAGAAAGAGTCAAGCCTTGTTGGTAAAAATTTACAGGGTTTAGCGATACCAAAGGCGATCGCATTTGAATATGAAAACATTTTATTTTACCCAAATGCGATCGCCCAAATGCGTGCGTCCCTACGAACCTCGTCCTAAAAACTTCGCCATTCTCGCCACCGCTTCTTCCAAAATAGGGGGTTCGTGAACCAGGGCAAATCGGACGTATCCTTCCCCGGCTTTCCCGAATCCCGCACCGGGGGATGCGGCGACTCCCGTCTGTTCCACCAACTGGGTACAAAATCCGACGGAATCCTGCTGCCAGGGTTCGGGGAGTTTCGCCCAAATGTACATGGTTGCCGTGGGTTGCGGCACTTGCCAGCCGATGCGATTCAGGGCGGTGATGAAGGCATCCCGGCGACGACGATAGGTTTGGACGGTAGCCTGTACCCCCGCTTGCGATCCGGTAAAGGCTGCGATCGCCCCGTTGAGAATCCCGCGATATTGGTTGAAATCCACCGCCGCTTTCACTTGCCGCAACGCCTGAATTAACTCGGCATTCCCGATCGCATATCCAACCCGAAACCCGCCCATATTGTAGGATTTCGAGAGGGTGAAAAACTCGATCGACACGCTTTTTTCTCGATCGGCTTGCAACACTGAAGGCGGGGTAACATCGTCAAATACGATATCAGCGTAGGGAAAATCGTGGACGAGGACAATGTTGTGTTTCCGGCAAAAAGCCACCGCTTCTTCAAAGAACGAGAGGGGCGCAACGGCACTGGTGGGATTGTGGGGATAACTGAGTACCATCATCCGCGATTGAGCTAGAACCGCTTCTGGGATATCTTCAAATACCGGCAAAAACCCATTTTCTTCTCGCAGTTCCATGGGGTAAATCTGCCCGCTTGCCAAATACACACCTCCCATATGGGAAGGATAGCCGGGGTCCATCAACAGGGCAAAATCTCCCGGATTGAGAATGGCTAGGGGTAGGTGAGCCGTTCCTTCCTGGGAACCCACCAAAGGCAACACTTCTGTTTGCGGATCGATAGGAATGCCATACTTCTCGGTATACCAAGTCGCCGCTGCTTCCCGAAATTCTTGGGTGCCGTGGAAAAGTAGATATTGGTGGGTGGCCGGATCGTCGAGGGAATCGGCGATCGCTCTGAGGATATGGGGTTCGGTGGGTAAATCCGAAGACCCTAGCGAAAGATCGATGACCTGATGTCCGGCAGCGATCGCGCTGGCTTTGACGCGATCCATATCGGCAAATACGTTGGACTTGAGGGGATCTAAGCGGGTGGCAAATTGCATATCGGGAACGGGGAACGGGAAAAAAAGCCGGCGATCGGGTTGAGGATGGGTGAATGCCAATATTGACCTACATTTTAGGACAGATGGGTGTCGAGCATATCGACAAGTTTCTGTTTGGTAATTGCCCCTTCATGAGATGCAATCGATTCGCCATCCTTAAACAATCTTAAAGCCGGTACGCCCTCAACTTGGCAATACTTGACAGCATTGGGGTTGGGATCGACTTCCATCTTGACAACTTTGACACGATTTGCATACTCTGCGGCCACCAAATCAATGGAGGGAGAAACGAGACGACACGGGCCGCACCAAGGTGCCCAAAAATAGGCGAGTACTGGGGTTGAAGCGTGAGTGACTTCGGTTTCAAATTCTGCGTCGGTGATGGTGATGGTGCTGCTCATGGAAGGCTCGATGGACTGGGTTCGCTTTTTTATATGAATAGTTTAGAACGAAAATGTATCGATTTTGACATGTTTTGAGTGGTCTGCATTCGATCGAGAAATGCTCGAAATCTGACTCAGGGGGTCAATCTCGCGAGGTTTCGCGATTATTTGCCCAATTGCCCTTCTCCACAACTCCAAATTTTTCGATCGAAAAAGTTCGCGAATCTCCAAGTTTTTCACAGAATCTTCATAACCTCTTGATAATTTGTGATTAAATCTACAAATTTAATTCAGTGTTGCGTGGGGTGCGATCTAACTAACTCGGTAACGGAAGACCCCAACCGGTTTAAACCCCGTCTGTTTTCCCAAACCTGTTTTTTAGGATTTATCACCGGATTAATTTATGAAGACTCAGACATACACTTTGCCTCAACCTTCCATCGGACAGATCTTGTCACAAATCCAAAGCACGAGTCGAATTACGCGCACCGAACAAGCATCTCTGTGGCAACTGATGCATTCTGCCGATCGACTCAACGCCGAAGAAATCGGTCAACTGCAACGGGTCTTCGACGATTTACAAAAAGGATTTTTGCGCGTGGAGTTGTCGTAGAATTCGATCGCTTCGAGAGCGACTGCAATACCGCTTCACCCAGCTTAAATACATCCAGTATCAAAGTGCGAAGCAATCGATCGCAAACTCCATCAGCAGCAACACTGAAAAATTCGTTTAGACTTATCCACTCAGGCGATATAGCACTTAGCACTCAGCTATCGACCTCAAGCCAACCCGATCGCACAAGCTGCGCCCATGGGTAAAATTTCGGCGATTTCTGACTTGTTGCTATCGAAAGAAACCTGTCTTCGTCGTGTTATATCGCCGCTTTTGGGATAGAAATCTTCATTTCAATCAAAAACTCCAAACAATACTGCCCCCAGTCGAACGATAATTCGTGAAAGTTGGGGGCAGTATCGTCTCGAGCAAACGATCTCATATCAGATCTGGGTAATTAACCATAAGATATAGCCGTCGCCAAGGCGGTTAGGACACTCGAGAAATCAAGCTCAAGGCTCGCATTTTCTTCTCTCCCCCTACTCACCGCGATTGCCTGCTCAAGAAAGCTCACCTTCACGATGCCTAAACCGCCCTGACGGTTGCTAT
>NZ_JBRJXU010000072.1:0-5946 GCF_057467645.1 Zarconia sp. | reverse complement strand
GCCGCTCTCACCGTGATCGTTTGATCGTCATTCCAGTTGCCGGTGGTGAACGTCAAGGAGGTCTTGTCCACGGTCACGTCGGTGTTGGCGATCGGGGGCAAGGTCACCGTCACTGCCGCGCTCGGTACTGCCGACACCCGCGTCCCCGCGTCCCCGCGTCCTTCTAATCTTCCCGTTCTCCGGCGATAAACTCTTCCGTCATCTGATAAGCCACATCGTCGGTGTATTGAACCGGCGGGTGTTTCATGAAATAGGCAGACGGGGAGTATAAGATACCGCCTTTTTTGGCATCGATCGCCATTTTGCAACAGCGGATGGCATCGATCGAAACTCCCGCAGAGTTGGGGGAATCTTCCACGGAAAGGCGCAATTCTAAATTCATCGGTACGTTGCCAAACAGCTTGCCTTCCATACGGATAAAACAGACTTTATTATCCTTTTGCCAAGGCACGTAATCGCTCGGTCCGACATGAATGTTTTCATCTTCCAAGCGTTCTTCCATGGCCGATTGTACCGCTTCGGTTTTGGATTCTTTTTTTGAGGATAACCGGCTGCGGTTGAGCATATTGAGAAAGTCCGTATTGCCGCCGGTATTGAGTTGATAGGTGCGATCGATTTTCACCCCTCGCTTGCGGAACAAATCTGATAGGGTGCGGTGGGTTATGGTTGCGCCCATTTGTGCTTTAATATCATCCCCGATGATGGGAATATTGCGGTGTTTGAATTTCTCCGCCCACAGGGGATTGCTGGCGATAAAAACGGGAATGCAATTGACCAGGGCAACCCCCGCTTCTACGGCACATTCCGCATAGAAACCGGTGGCTTCTTGAGACCCGACGGGTAAGTAGTTGACGAGGATTTCCGTGCCGGATTGTTTGAGGATTTCCACCACTTCTTCTTTGGTGGGTTCGGCTTCGGAACTGAGAACGAACGTATTGTTTTCGTCGTAATTTTGCATGTGGTCGGAGAAGCCGTCGAGGACTTTCCCCATACTCACCACCGCACCGGTTTTCGGAAGATTTTCGCAAAAGACCGCCGTACAATTGGGAGGGGCAAAAATCGCGTCGGCAATGTCCGTTCCCACTTTGCGAGCGTCGATATCAAATGCAGCGACGACTTCAATATCGTAGGGCTTGTAGCCGCCGATTTCCCAATGCATTAATCCGATCGCATCTTCGGGATTTTGTTCTTTATAATACTCGATTCCCTGAACTAAAGAACTCGCACAATTCCCCACACCAACGATCGCGATCTTAATTTTTTCCACTACCAGTTTACTCCTTACACCAAAAGTAATTGACTTGTCTTGTTATTTGTTCGTTCGGAATCGGATGCGTTAGGCGCGATCGGCTAAAATTACACGAACCTCGGCGAAACTGACTCGATCGATTGTAGAATCTCTCAAGGGGTTAAATGTCACATCTGAACCTATGGCAATTTTAAATGTATTGTCAACCCATTGCGAGCTTTTCGGTCTGCGCAAAATGGGATTGAGGAGCACAAATATACACATTTCCTAGGCAAAGTGCGATCGCAACAGCTTGCATTTTACAAACAGCTTCGTGTGATTTTTTGAGGGTACAGCCAGGTATAATAGCCTTAGTTGGGTAGTTGGAGCAACTAAATATTTAGCCAAAAGCCCAGTTCGTGGTAAACTTCGCCACCAAAGCGTCATTTGCTTCTAACCAATGCAACGATCCCGTCTCCTGAGTTTGAGTTGTTATGAAGTTTACCAAGTTCAACCGATCGAACGCATCGAAGTAGCCAGTTCCCCAACTGTCCACTTTACGGTAGGATTCTCTCGAATCGTTCTCTCGAACTTGCCGCGGATACTCCACAACGACATAATGCGGCGAGTTTCGGGGCAATCGCTACAGGCAACTCTCGTCACTCAACCTTTGCCACCACCCACTCGCCGCATCTTTATCTTCCCGGAACTAACGAACTCCCGGAATCGCCCAAGAATTTAGAAGCCGTTGCGACCCCAGATGACCAGAGAGATGGAGAACGTAAACACCACGAGCAACGCGGCCCAACCAACTGACAAAATATCCATAGCGTGGAATTTAAAAAAATATTACAGAATCCTTCAAGCTATATAATAAGCCAATTTAAGACATCTATTCGCCCTCGCGCGAGTATTAAGAATTGTGAATAATTTGCGTCAATTTGTTTCTGTCGAGCGTATCGAATCCCTTAAGGCTGCACTGTTGGGAGGATTTTCTGGGACGATCGCCTTTTTAGTCACCACGGCGATCGAGCGCTTGACAATTTCTCAATTAAATGTATTACCTACAGAGCCGGAAGCACTGCTCAGTCTGTTGGTGGCGGTGACGATCGCCGGGGCGAGTGGTTTCCTGTTTGGGGTGACCTACCGCTACGTCATTCGGCGCGATCGTAACCCCCACCTCAACTCCGGGGCCGTTTTAGCCTTTGGGTTAGTGCGCGGTTTGGCTCAGCTGGATACCACCTTCAGCGGAGGTTTTGAGGGCACTGCATCCCTACTAGCACTGGTGGTGATGGTGCTTGAAAGCATCGTCCTATTTGCCGTCGCAGGGCGGATGCTCGACTGGGCGATGGCACGAGATTGGATTAAACCATTTGAAGGAGACTTGTAGGGGCAAAGCATTCGGGCGAAGACTTATGGGTCAAACCGACAATTTCATCACCGAATGCTTCGCCCTTCCGGATGTATGGTTCCGCCAGGTGAGTCGTTGAATCGGTCAGTTCGCAAAGCATTCGGGCGAAGACTTATGGGGCAAACCGACTATTTCATCACCGAATGCTATGGCGCGATCTCGCATGGCTACGAAGCGCGCCCTTCCGAGATGTTATGATTTCGCCCGATAAGTTGTTGTCATAGGTTTCGGGCGAATACTTATCGAGCGAACCCAAAATTTCATTACCGAATGCTTCATTCTTGTGTGATGTACGATCGCTCCGGTGAGTCCTTCATGTGCTGGTGGGCGTTAGCGTAGCCATGCGCGATCGCGCTATAGCATTTGGATATGCCAGGTTTCGTTTCACCCATAATCGATCGCCCAAATGCGCGCGCCCCTACATTTCACATTTCACATTTCACATTTTTTTCCGTCCCTGCGTCCCAATTTTGAAGACAAATACTATTCATCGCGATTAACGGTATCCGGCGAAAAAGCCGGTAGACAAATCGCGATATACTCCGCACCATCCGGGGTACTGTAACGCACCCACTCACCGCGATGGGCGATAATCGCTTGTCCGGCCGCCACATCGAATTGTCCCCCTTCGTATTCCACCCGCAGCGTTCCCTTCAGCACCACGGTAAATTCATCGAACTCCGGACGTTGCCCCGGTTCCATCCAGCCGCTAGGAGAGGTCATCCGAGCAATACTCACCCCCTCCGTTTGGGTATTGACACGACCGATATATTCGTCGATGAGTTTGGGTTTGTTTCCGGCCGGTTCGATGCGGGTGGGGTTGGAGATGAGTTGAGGCATGGTATCTCTGAGGCTGAGTTTTCATCTTTTGAGGATACGGGAAAATGGCTGGCAACGGGGGAAGTCGTTACGATGGAATGCAAGATGGCAGGGTGCGCTACTGGAAGAACGATATGGGTAGGAAGGAGTTGAAACGGAATGGCGAACCGAAAACATTTAGCCAAGTTGCGCAAGGGGGTTGAGGCTTGGAATCAATGGAGAAAAGAAAATCTCAAGGGGAAGCCTGAGCTAATCAAGGCTGACCTTAGAGATGCCAAGCTCCAAGGTGCCGATCTTTACGCTGTCAATCTCCGAGATGCCAAGCTCCAAGGTGCCGATCTTTACGCTGCCAAGCTCCAAGGTGCCGATCTCCGAGATGCCGATCTTTACGGTGTCTATCTCCGAGATGCCAACCTCCGAGGTGCCGATCTTTACGGTGTCCATCTCCGAGATGCCGATCTCCGAGATGCCGATCTTTACAGTGTCCATCTCCAAAATGCCAACCTCCAAGGTTCCCATCTACAAGGCATCCAACTCCAAGATGCTAACCTTCAAGGTGCTAACCTTCAAAAGGTCCATCTCCAAAATGCCAACCTCCAAGGTTCCCATCTACAAGGCATCCAACTCCAAGATGCTAACCTTCAAAAGGTCGATCTCCGAGGTGCAGACCTCCAATTTGCTCATCTCCAATTTTCCAACCTCTGCAAAACGAACTTTAGTCGTGCTAACCTCAGTCAAACCCAACTCTCTGCCGCCCAAGCTCTCAATGCCAACTTCTCTGGCGCAATATTAACGGGAGCGTGCATTCAAGACTGGAATATTAATTCAGCAACGCAGTTCGATAATGTCATTTGCGATTACATCTATCTCAAAGAAAACCAACAAGAACGCCGCCCCAGCCACGGCAACTTTGCTCCCGGCGAATTCGTTACCCTGGTGCGAAAAATTGCAGAAACGATCGATCTGATTTTTCAGAATGGGATTGAATGGGAAGCGTTCGCGAAGTCGTTCCAAAATCTGAGGGTGGAATGTCCGGACTCGGATATCTCCATCCAGGCTATTGAAAAGAAATCCGATGGCGCGTTCGTGATACGGGTTAAGGTTCCCCCAGACTCGAACAAAGCGAAACTTGAAGCCACGTTCAAACAAAAGTACGAGACAGAACTGAAAGCGATCGATGCCAGATATCAAGAACAGCTACAGGCAAAGGATCGCGAAATCGAAATTCATCGCCAAAAAAGCACGGAATTTTTTGAAATTACTAAAATATTAGCCAGTAGACCGATCGCCATTGAAAATCAAAATACGATGACCGAAGCACCCAAATACGACCAACGCCACGCTCAATTCGCCGGAGGTTTTGCCGAAACCGTCCAAGGCAATCAAGAAGGTGGCAACATCCACAACTACGCCGCCGAAAATAAGCAAAACCTAGTCGAAGCCGCCGCCGAAATTCGCCAACTTTTAGACGAACTCGCCCAGTCTTACCCCACCCAAACGATGCCAGAGAAAATGGTGGTTGCCAGCAAAGCGATCGAGAAAATTGAAAGCGACCCCAACTGGAAACAGCGCGTCGTCAATGCAGCAAAAGTCGGTGGCGTGCAAGCGTTGGAAAAAGCGATCGACAATCCCTTTGGCGCGTTTGTTGCTGGGGCGATCGAAGGTTGGCAAGAATCGTAACGGTTCCAAACCCATCGATCGTCGATCGAGTCGATAAAATTGAAAGGTATCGATCGGGTGTTTGCGATGAAAAATAGATTCCCTTGGCTCGGTGCCACAACTTTCGGCTTCACCGTTGGACTGTGGGCGGCGATCGCTCCCATGGCAAAAACGATTCAACTCGGCGACGGTACGGTATATTTCGATCGACCCCCCAGCCTCGAAGACGCCAGCGCCACCTTCAATACCGTTCGCGCCTGGAACTCCACCTATTTCTTTACCCTAAACGTTCCCGATAATGCTGGCGAACCCCTGCAACGCCTGGTTATCGAGCAACATGAAGGATTCGATCGTAAGTTGCGCTTCGATACGGGAGACACCCGCAGTTTTGAAGGAACGCGCGGGAATCGCGGCACATCCATCGCTCTGGGAGAAGTCACCCACGATCGCAATACCCAAACTGTTTCGATCGCATTCGATCCCCCCATCAACCCCGGCACAACCGTCACCGTCGGTTTGCGTCCCCGCCGTAATCCCAGCGTTGGCGGGGTATATCTATTCGGAGTGACGGCATTCCCCGCAGGCGAATCTACCCACGGTCAGTTTCTCGGCTACGGACGATTGCACATTTACAGCAACGGCGGATTTGAGTAGATGCGATCGCAGGGGTGAAAGAATTAAAAATTAAAAATTAAAAATGCAAAATGGGGAATGATGCGCGGGTTTTGGATGTATACCAACTGCCAAGGCAGTCAGGATAACACCGGATAATTCTGTAATTAACCCACAATCTTTCCCCCCTGCCTCCTCTGCCTCCTCTGCCTCCTCT
>NZ_JBRJXU010000071.1:0-17032 GCF_057467645.1 Zarconia sp. | reverse complement strand
GGTTAAGCGGGTTAAGGGTCGAGAGCGCAGTTGAGGTCAAGTCGGTTGAGGGAGCCTTCGCACCCAGTGCTCCCTCAACTCGGGAAGAATCTACCATCATTGATGGTGACTTGAAACTGCACACCCTCTCACCCCACACCCCACACCCCACACCCTACACCCCACCCCCACCCGGCATAGTCTTATCCAAAACTGACGTTTTTTTAGATTCCGGTGAAATGGGGCAGGGGGGGCGACCGGAGGCAGGGGAGGCAGGGGAGGCCCAACCCAAGAAATTTCGTGTAAGTTCAAAAGTGAGCTCGCGCCAATTTACACCAATTGTGAAAAGCATTCCCTTGTAAGGCAGGGGGAGCAGGGGGAGAAAGATCGAAAACGCTCATGTTTAGATCGCAGGGACTGTCCGCACCCTCACGGCAATACAGCGATAGACGGGGGTTTTAGCTCGCTCTCAGCCCAAATCGTCTCGTTTTTCCCAGTTGCCCGATCGCCGATCGAACCGCTCGGACGTAAATTTAGGTTTAAAATCTGGTAACTAGCAAGCGCTAGGTGGTAATGATAGTTTCAGGAAAACCGAGAGAGGGTGGAATGGAGACGCGGGAGCTAAATTTTGTCTTGAAGCTGCTCGGGTGCGCCGATTATCGAGCGCCGATTTGGGATGTCAAACCCAGCATGAGAACCAAATCTTCAGAGCGAGACAGTATTTGCCGCCAACTGCGCGATCGCGGCTTGGTGGACTGTTACGAGGAAATCGTCACTCTCGAAATTGCCCCCCCCGGAAAAGCCCTCCTCAAACTCGACACCAGCCGCCTCCCGATCTCGGCCAACGAACTCAAAGTCCTCAACGCCTGCGCCGAGTCGGCCATTCCTCCCTCTGAAACCGGACTTGCTCCTGACGACCGCCAGCCAGTGATTCGCGGTTTAATCGATCGGGGATTGGTAGTGGCGAAAAAGACTAAAATTGCCGAAGTGTGGCTGACCGATCGAGGTTTAGAATACCTGCGCGACGAGTATACTCCCAGCGGTGGCGCATTAGCGATTAGTTTGGATTTACTCGCCAATTACCTGCGTTTTATGCGCAAGTCTCCAGAGCGCGAACCCGTTGCCGCTGCAACCCCATCCATGCGAGCAACACCAACTCCCCCTCCCGTACCGGCAGCGGAAAAACCCGACGACAATGCCGTCCTCGAGATGATTCGCCATCTCGACAAGCAACTCGGCACCGACAATTACCTCCCCATTTTTCACCTGCGAGAAAAACTCCAACCTCCCCTGACCCGCGACGAATTAGATAATGCCTTATATCGCTTGCAGCGTTACGACAAAATCGAGTTAAGCTCCCTCCAAGAAGCGATCAACTACAGCGCCGAACAAATCGAAACCGGTATTCCTCAAGATATCGGCGGTCCCTTGTTTTTCATCATTCAACTGTGAAATCCCGGGTATCTACCCAAATTCCAACTTATTACTGATTACTTACGACTGATTACTTCCATAAACCCGCTTGCCAATGAACTCTCTCGATCGAATCATTCAACGCGAACCCAACCCCTTCGATACCGAAACATTTTGGTCGGGGAACTTTTGGCAAGAGGAACAAAATCCCGATCTCACCGTTCATTCGATTCACCTCGACGCGATACTCGAAACGGAGAAAACGCTCGATCGGGTGGCAAGCGATAACCGCACCCGCACCGTCATGCTCGAAGGGGAAACCGGGTCGGGAAAAACCTACTTACTCGGACGTATCAAACGCACCCTCAATACCAAAGCCTTCTTCGTCTACATCGAACCCTTCACCGCCAGCGACTTTATTTGGCGGCACATTCTCCGCTACACCGTCGATAGTTTGCTCGAAGTTCCCGAAGGACAAAAAGATTCCCAACTCGTCATTTGGCTGCAAGGTTTATCGGAGTTTAAAAATCGCAGCTTTCTCGATTGGATTCGAGGCGAACGCCAAATCTTTATTCGCAAACTCCTCGAATCATATCCCACGGGAATTTATAACGCCCAGGAATTTTTTGGCGTTCTGTACGACTTAACCAATCCCCGACTGGCGAGTTTTGCCTGCGAGTGGTTGCGCGGGGACGACCTCGATGAGGAAACATTGCGCCGGTTGGGGGTTAAAAATGCGATCGAAACCGAAGATGCCGCCCAGAAAATGCTCTCCAATTTCGGTCGAATTGCCGCCGCCACTCAGCCAATCGTCTTGTGCTTCGACCAACTCGATAATATTGCTCGCCAAAGCGACGGATTAATCGATCTTCCCACCCTCTTTACCATCAACTCCGTCATCCACAATCAAAAACTGAAAAACTTCCTGATTATTATTAGTATCATCACCGATACTTGGCGGCAAAATTCCCAACGCATCCCCCCCACCGATCGCGATCGCATCGATGCGATGGTTCAGCTCAAACAAATCACCTTAGATCAAGCCGAAGCCCTCTGGGCGAGCCGCCTCTACCTACTACACCGCCAAACCTATCCCCAACCCACATCTCCTATCTACCCCCTAGAACGCCAGCACCTCGATTCCAAGTTTCCCGGCGGCAAAACCCGACCCCGCAATACCCTGATTCTGGGACGCAAATTGTTGCAAGCCTCGAAAATGGGAACCCTGAAAAACGAGACGCCCTCCGAAAACGGCAAACTGCCCCCAGCCCCCCCGGTGGCCGAAATCGAACGCGCCGAAGCCGCAACACCAGCCGCCAGTGCCGAAACCGATATCCTCGCTGCCTTCAAACTCGTCTGGCTGCGCAAACTCAAACAAACCCAGCAGCGCATTTCCCGCATACGCCAGTACGCTACCCCGGAACTGGTGCAAATGCTTGCCGAAGCGATCGCCGCTACCCGCCAAATCGAAACCCAACCCCGCTTGCTCTCTAGTCGCACCTACGCCAGCTACTCCCTCAGCTACGAAGCAGCCCAATCAGAACGCATCGGCATCGTCTGGACGGAGGATTTGAATATGGTGAAGTTCTACAACCTCCTCAAAGCCTGCCAAGAAGCCCTCAAACAAGAGGCGTGTCAAAAGCTATATCTGGTGCGAGCGGAAGGCATCGGTTCGTCGAGTAATCGCGGCTACCAACTCCATCAGGACATCTTCGGCAACCCCCCCCACCAGCACGTCATCCCCGATCTGGCATCCGTTCATTACCTGGTGACGTACCATACCCTCGTCAACGATGCCCTATCTGGAGAACTGCTGATTGGCGATCGCACCCCCAACCTATCGGAACTCGAAGCCTTAGTTCGCAAAAGTCAGGTTTTCGCCAACTGCACCCTCCTGCGGCAACTGGGAATTATCACCGACACCGCTACCTCACCCCCCGAAGCCAGCAATATCGAGTGGAAACTCGTCGAAGACTTCCTCATCAATCGCACCCTCGAACAGCAATGTATCGCCTTGCAACGCTTGGTACTCGAAGCGCGCAGCCAATTCGTCGAACTCGAAGAACCCCAAGTCTACCAACTCATCGAACATCTGTGTCAAACCGATCGACCCATCGCCATTCTCGATCCCAACGCCAGTTTGGAAGAGCAGTTGGTGTATGCGATTGGGTGAGGAGAATTTTAGATTGATGCTCGAGGAGAATGAGAAGCTCACATTTCCTTCCTTGTCTTGTTTGAATTGTTCCTCCTTCCCTACACTCCACACCCCATTCCCCGTTCCCCATTCCCCGTTCCCCAACCATGCTATCGATCGACGATATAATTCAACGGGAAGTCAATCCCTTCGATTCCACCACCTTCCGACCGGGAAATTTCTGGCGGGAGGAGCAAGATCCGAGCTTGCGCGTCGATTCGATTCACCAACAAACGATTCTCGACGTTGAAGAAGTTCTCTCGGAAGTTGGCAACGATCGCCGCACTCGAACGATTCTCCTCGCTGGCGACTCCGGTTCTGGGAAAAGCTACCTCCTCGGACGACTCAAAGCCACCCTCAACTCCCGTGCCTTTTTCGCCTATATCGGTCCCTGGCCCGAAAGCGATTTTATCTGGCGGCACACCCTGCGCAATACCGTCGATAGCTTAATGTACGTTCCCGCAGGCAGTGAGGAGTCGCAACTGCTGCTATGGCTCAAAAGTCTTTCGGCATTCCACAAACAGGGGATGATGAAGCAGTTACTCGGCGAGCGAAGTCTCTTCATCCGCAATCTCAAAGGTACTTACCCGTCGGGAATTTACCATCCTAACGAGTTCTTCGGCATCCTCTACGACCTCACCGACCCAGACCTCTATCATCTCGCCTGCGATTGGTTGAAAGGAGACCACCTCGATGAGGAAAGCTTGCAAGCATTGCGGGTGAAAAATTCAGTCGATACGGAAATTAAAGCCCAACATATTTTAGCCAATTTCGGTCGCATTTCTACCGCTACCCAACCCATTGTTTTGTGTTTCGATAACCTGGACAATCTCGATCGCACCGAGCGAGGGTCGATTAATTTACAAGCACTGTTTCACGTTAATTCGATCGTCCACAACCAGAAACTGAAAAACTTCCTCATCCTCATTAGTATCATCACCAATACCTGGACGCAAAACTCGAAATTCATTCAACCGGCAGATCTCGCTCGAATTAATACCAAACTGCGGTTGCGTCCGATCGATTTAGACCAAGCCGAAAGCCTGTGGGCGAGCCAACTCTCTCCCCTTCATCGGCAAGCCGAATCACCGCCACCCTCTCCGATTTATCCCCTGACTCGCAGCGCTCTGGATGAAAAGTTTCCCGGCGGAAAAGCATTACCCCGTCCGGTTCTGATGCTCGGCTGCCAACGGTTTCAACAGGCAAAAGATGGGGATAAGAAGCGGGAACTTCCCCCGGACAAAGCCGAAGAAGTTAGTCACGCGGATACCCTCGCAGCCTTCCGCTTACTCTGGCGCAAAGAACGGCGCAAAAGTCAAGACAAAGTTACACAAATTCGCCATTTTTCCGGACCGGAACTGACGCAAATGTTGCAAGAAGCGTTAGAAACGTTGGAGGTGGCGAAAATTGAACCTAAATTGCTTCCGAGCCCCACCTACGCCAGCCATTCCATGAGCTATCATATCCCCTTAGAACCGGGACAAATTGGCTTAATTTGGATGGAAGAACCCAACTTAGTGAGCTTTTGTCACGTGATGAAGACCTGCCAAAAAGCCCTCAAGCAAAATCGCTGTCGTACCCTGAAACTGATTCGTGCGGAAAAACTCGGCGTTCCTCGCAATCAAGGCTATAAGCGCTACCAGCAACTCTTTGGCGATTCAACTCACCAACATCTGGTTCCCGACCTGGAATCGGTATGGGATTTAGCGACTTATCATAGTTTACTCCACGACGCTCGCGCCGAAGAGCTGGTCTTGGGCGATCGCCTTTTAAGCGTGCGGGATTTAATTGAGTTAACCCGAGAGACGGAAGTTTTAAAAAATTGCGATTTATTACAAAGCTTAGGGGTTTTATGGGAAGAAGAAAATGCGAGAATTGAAGAAGAAGCGAAATTTAAAAATGCGATCGAAGATTTTATATCCGATTTAATCGAAACACAAAAATTAATGGGGCGACAGGTGATTATCGATCGAGCGATCGCCCAATTTTCCGATGGTGAAGAAGCGGAAATAGATGCAGCGATCGATAAGTTATGTGAAGACGGAAAAATTCAAGTGCTGGGGGAAGAAGTCAGCCGCGATGCCCAGCTTTTGAGTTGGGTGTCTTGAGTGGGCGTAAAGTCTTCTGATGCTTAAATTTAAACTTTCTTAGGAATATATAGTATTTCTTAAATAGATAAGGTCCAGACGCTCCCCTTAATATCAAGTGCGGTTAAACATTTACAAATGGGCTGAAAGTGAGCAACGCTGCCTCTCGGGGGAGTGGGGAACGGTCGAATCTCTTGCGCTTAACAAGGGAAGGGGTCCGACCCCCTTTTAAGGGACAGATGCAAGGGAACGCCGACTGGGAAAATTAGAGCAAAAGTTTAACAATTGTGCCTATTTGTAACGAATTATCCGAACTCGATCTAAATTCCCCTTTTGAAGGGAAAATTGAAAATTTCAGATCTGACCTGCCTGATGTATAAAAATAAAATAACAATGCGAACGGGTAAGTGTGAATGAATGGTAAGTATTTGCTAGAAATAAATATTTTCAGAGTTCTATCGCATGCATAAACAACTCACAGAAGCACTCGTTTTAGCACTTGAAAACGCCGTCAAGGACGCGATAACCCAACTCCCCGGTGAAAAAATCTATTCGATCGCAATCTACACGTGTGGTGAATACCTTTATGCGATGGACTCAATCATGACTCAAGAAGGATTAGAAGCTGTTGCTGCTGACTATCTCAAAAAGCCATTCTTTCAAGCGAGATGGAAATCCCTTGCAAATGCTTGTGCCGCACTTCAATGGAGTCCGACTGATTCGCCGTATCACGGAGCATTTGACAAACATTTCGATGTGGCTCAGGAGATTCTGGATGCTATCTGGGAGGAAAATAACAAGTCAGACGATCCTCATGCAGCCGAACATATTCAGAAAGTTCGCCAAGCCATGCTCGATGCTTTGTTACGATTCAAGGCTTCTGATGCCGCACCCGATGGCAATATCGTCTATAACCTTTTGATGGGCGACCAAAGCGATGAAGAGCGGTTTTTAAACGCACAACAACTGAATTCACCTGACGGACTCGCAGTGGTTAAAGCCGACCTATTAAAGGCTTGCGATGCATTTGAACGGCAATATACATTAAACAGCAATACTTACAAGACAACTTCGGGAACGACGATTAACTCGTATTGATAGATAATATCCTCCCCCGATCGCGCGTCGCCCCGTGAGACACTAGTCAAAGAACCGATCGCATGGGGGGAGTATGACTCAAGAATTACGAGAAGTGCAACGTACGGCCGGGGCTGGCTTCGGCGAAGTCTTCGGGGCAAACGTCCCCGTCAGTTTCGGTAACGATGCGATCGCGCTCGACGCCACAAAAGAGGGCGCAGCACTGTACGATCGCAGCCATTGGGGTAAAATATGCCTGTCCGGAGACGATCGCACCCGATTCCTCCACAATCAAAGTACCAACGACTTCAATCTTCTCAAACCCGGACAAACCTGCGAAACCGTCTTTCTCACCAGTACGGCCCGCACCCTCGATTTAGCTACTGCCTACGTTCTCGACGATGCCATCTGGCTACTCGTCTCCCCCAATCGCCGCCAAAAACTCATCGAATGGTTCGATCGCTATTTGTTCCCCATGGATAAGGTGGATGTGGAGGATATCACCGACACCACCAGTGCCTTCAGTCTTATTGGCGAGAATAGCCGCAACATCCTCACTCAACTCGGTATCACCCTCGAACTCGCCGATAGCACCCACCAACTCCTCCAACTCGAGGATGTGGAAGTGCGCCTCGCCGCCGGTAGCGGACTGGCAACCCCAGGCTACACCCTATTGTGTAACGCCGAGGATGCCGCAACAGTCTGGCAGCAAATCACCGATGCCGGGGCAATTCCCCTGGGAGAAACGGTATGGGAACAACTGCGCGTTCAACAAGGACGACCCGTCCCCGATGCCGAACTCACCGAAGACTACAACCCTCTCGAAGCGGGACTGTGGCAGACGATTTCCTTTGAGAAAGGCTGCTATATCGGTCAAGAAACCATTGCCCGCCTCAACACCTATCAAGGAGTGAAAACGCAACTGTGGGGCATCCGTTTGCAAGCCCTCGAAAAACCTGGCGCGATCGTCACCCTCGGAGAAGATAAAATCGGTCAACTGACCAGTGTCGTAGAAACCGGCGAGGGGGCGTTCGGTTTAGCCTATATTCGCACCAAAGCTGGCGGTGCGGGGTTGGGGGTGCAAGTGGGAGAAACCTCAGGAGAAGTGGTGGATGTGCCGTTCTTGACCCGAGGATACCTTAACCAATCCTGAAAAATCCGAGATTTGCCTCACTTTGGTTCAGAACGAGCAATTTTACCGTTGACAAATTGCTAAAAATAGCTTGTGACCTCTAAATTTTTGGGTCGTGTTGCTACAGGTTATAATACAAACAGTAGTCAATTTGTCAAACACTTGTGATGTTTTTTAATACAATCGAGTGGTTTGGCAAGATATGGCAAAGATCGCCCGTCATATCCGATGGCGATCGAGGGTGCAGAGTCTTGCGATGACAACGATCGACGCACTCAAACTCAAGCGGCGATCGCGTTTGGGTCTGACCCGGTTCTCGACTGGGATATCCCAAGCAAACCGTCATCTCCCTATTGTTTGGAGGAGTCTAACAATGAATCAACCGCAACTTTCTTTAGAACAGCAATTCAACTTGCGCTCTTTCGAGACTCAAGTTGAGAAAATGAGTCGGGAACAGGCTCAAGAATGTTTGTTGAAACTCTACGAGCAAATGATAGTGCGCGAAGCCACCTATCAGAATCTGCTCAAGCATCAATGGGGACTCGAACCCCCTGCAGCATAGTTCGCGTAACTGTTCGCGCTAGTTGCCGAAGGTTCTCCCCTGTCGCAGTTGGCGACCTCCTTCTCTAGCTCGGTTCCCACAGGGAAAAGGACTGGGGGTTGGGGCGTCTGCTCTTTAAGTAATAAGTGATAAGTGATAAGTAATAAGTAAATAAGTTTTATGGCTGGTTTGGAACCGCTATAGTCCCGATCGATACGCTTTTTTTAGCCAAAAATAGAAGAGCGCAAAGTCAAAAAAGTATTGTTTGCGGCTATAAAAACCAATAATTCTTTCAAAAAAGAAAGGGAAACTGGAGCGATTTTCTCCCCAAGCTCCCCCCTCTTCCTTTTCTGCCCCGGTTCTGGTTACAAGGGGCGATAGACGCGATAGTTAATGTTGGGGAAGATATTATCGATTTCCTCGACTTTTTCCAACCAACCGGAATCGACTTTGCGCTGGTGAATTTCTTCGTAGAGCTTGTTAAACCGCATTAAGTGCGATCGCGTCCGCCGCACTGCATAGGGAACCATGGTTCCGGTGCGCATGATGAACGCCCAGTCCGAGGATTGTGCCAGCAGCAGTTCCCGTCCCGCCTGATTCAGGGCTCGCCATTGCAGTTCGTCCTCCGGTTCCAAATGGGCCAGATCGATCATCCGTTCGGCGGCTTTGTGCAAGTGGGGGTAAATCCAGGTATTGGTTTCGTTGAGCCAATATTCGTGGAATCCCTTATATCCCCAACTCGACTGAGACGGACGACACACCTGCTGGGTGGGATTCCCCCGCAAGTAATCGGCCAAGTGGGTCATTTCGTATTTATTTTGGTCGTACCAAGACTTGCGGAATAGGTAATCCAAGAACCAGGGACCCTCGTACCACCAGTGACCGAACAATTCTGCATCGTAGGGGGAGACGATAATCGGCTTGCGTTCCATGATGCCGTAGAGGTGTTCGGCTTGTTGTCCCCGATTGAACATGAAGTTGGCCGCGTGTTCGGCGGCCTTCTCCCGCGCCCAGTAGGGATCGTAGAGTTGTTTGTCTCCCAAGCCCAAACCGCGTCCGGTAATTTTGTGGTATTTAATCCCCACATTTTTCCGCTGACCGTTGGGCATGACGTAGGGCTTGATGTATTCGTATTCCGCTTCCCAGCCCAAATCCTTGTAGAATTCCCGATATTCTGCCGCACCGGGATATCCGACTTCCGAAGACCAAACTTGTTGGGAGGATTCGTGGTCTCGGGCAAATACTGCCGTTCCCGATTCCGTAAAGATGGGGGCGTAGGTACCGAAACGCGGGCGGGGACGGGCATAGAGAATACCGTGACCGTCGGTGAGGAAGTAACGCAATCCCGCATCGGCGATCATCCGTTCTAAGCCTTCGTAGTAGGCGCATTCCGGTAGCCAAATACCGCTGGGGGGGCGTCCGAAATGCTCTTCGTAACTTTCGGTAGCCACTTTCACCTGGGCCCAAACCGCTTCGGGATACATTTTCATCAGCGGCAGGTAGCCGTGAGTTGCCCCGCAGGTGATAATTTCGAGGTTGTTACTGTCGAGAAATTGCTTGAACGCACCGACTAAATCGCAGTCGTAGCGTTCCCAAATTTGGCGGGCTTCGTTAAATTCCGCCGCGTAATGTTCCGCAAGATAGCGAATGTGACCGTTGTGCTTGTTGTGCTCGATTTCGAGTTCGGTGAGTTCTTCGAGTTGAGCCAAGTGGTGGCTGTAACGCTCTTGCAGTAGGGGATCGCGTAGCATCGACACCAGGGGAGGCGTCATGCTCATGGTCATTTTAAAATCGATACCGTCGCGCTTGAGACCCTCAAAAACTTTCAGCAGTGGAATGTAGGTTTCGGTGATGGCTTCGTAGAGCCATTCTTCTTCTAGGACATAGTCGCTTTCTGGGTGTCTGACAAAAGGCAGGTGGGCGTGGAGAACGAGGGCGACATAGCCGATAGACATAGCAATTCCCGAGGATTCAAAAAGAGGTGTATGAAAATAGAAGCGTATTAACGTTCTTCGATCGAAGCCCAATCAAGATTTTTTGAAGAATCTAGGGTTTGTTAGGCGATCGCAGCAACCTGTGGCATTTTCCCAAAAAACGAGTGATTAAGCAATCATTAAGCAAACAGATTTTTCGCATTTTTTGAGGTATATGGCGTAGTAAGGGTGTGACGTCTTTTTTAGGGATTCCCTACCGACTCCGCTGTGAAAACGACAAATTCGCAGCACAACAGATTACAATCTGGTCAGTAATGTGACGACTGGGAAAATCGTAACTCAGACTCGTCCACCCAGAGCCAACCATTTGTCGGTTTTTGTTATGACTCAAGGCAATATTCTGGAGCAGGCTAAGCAG
Source organism: Zarconia sp. (assembly GCF_057467645.1). Classification (NCBI taxonomy): domain Bacteria; kingdom Bacillati; phylum Cyanobacteriota; class Cyanophyceae; order Oscillatoriales; genus Zarconia; species Zarconia sp. The sequence continues at coordinate 6,257 of NZ_JBRJXU010000071.1, read as the reverse complement.
GGCAATCCAGACGCGATCGCTGCCCTGATGAGCCGCTCGATGAAATCCCAAGGTATAGACGTTCGAGCCTCCCTCGAAGGCAGCTGCTTGCAAGTGAGACTCGAAGCGCAAAAAGTTCCCAGTCCTCAAGCCACGATAGCTTTCGTTCGTAAGGGTCTGACCAATTTAGGGGTCGAGAGAATCGAGTCGGTGGAAATCGAAAGCTATCAACCGGGGGAGGCAACGCCCACCTGGCAGGAGCAGATTTTTCTGCGGGAGGCAGCCCCTCCCACCCCGCCACCGATTTCGCCTCTCCCCGACGATGTCGAAACTCAATGGGGTAGCGAAGAAATTGCCATTGACGATGGTCTCGATGACGAGTTTGCTGATGAGTCTTTGGTGGGAGACTCTTCTCTGATGGAGCAACTCGACTCTGGCGCAGCGGACGAGGTCATTCCTCAAGAAAGTATCGATGACGATGATTACGGCTCTCAGTTGCCAGAGGAACTCAGCGGTTTTGCATCGATCGCGGAGTTTCCAGACGATGAGTATTCAGCGACAGCAAACGACGAAGATAAAGCTCTAGAACAAGAACGCGAGGATTCTGTCATGGACGAAGAACAAAAGCCAAAAACATCCCCACTCGCTCTATTATTGCTGCTCTTAGCGGCGCTAGGGTTGGGTGGATATTACGTCTACAAGCAAAAACCCGAGTTGCTCGCGAGCGTCCCGGTTTTGAAAAACTATCTGCCCGGAACCTCGGCTACAGATACGGCAGGTGTTCCGGATGGCACGGTCGTTCCCGAAGCCGTACCGGTTCCCGAAGCCGCACCGGCAACCGCTCCAGCCGCAGAAGCCCCAGCGGCTGCACCGCCCGCTCAACCTCCTGCAGCAGAAGCCCCAGCCCCCGCACCGGCAGCCCCCGCGCCTGTAGCCCCCGCGCCTGTAGCCCCCGCGCCTGTAGCTGTTGAAGCTTCAGCTGACCCGTTCCGGGATGCGGTGAATAAAGCCAACAGTGCTTCTGGGATGATTCAAACGGCCAAAACCCCCACGGAGTGGAGTCAAATTGCCGCCGATTGGCAAGCCGCCGTCAACCTGATGCAGGCAGTGCCCGAGTCTCATCCTCAGTATGCGATCGCCCAGGATAGAATTCCTAAATATCGGCGATATCTCGAATACGCTCAACAGCAGGCACAATAACGATCGCGGATTGGTCATCGGGCAAAGGGAAATGGTGAATGTCGATTCGATTTTCCCTTTTGCCGAGCTGCATCCCGCCCGAGTGGAGAGGCATTTATCGGCAATACACAGACGGATAACTTATAAAACGTCAAATGTATTGCCGAGGAACCAGCCGTAAATTAGAAAAAATATCATTCCTTCCCAGCGCGTCACTTGTCGGTCTTGGGTGACGAAGAAGAATAAAAGAGTCCCCATCAGCATAACGACTAGAGAGCGATCGAGAATTGTTTCCGAAAGAACTAAGGGTCCGAACAATCGAGAAATCCCCGGGACGACAGAGGAATTAAAAATATTCGAGCCGACCACGTTACCGATGGCAATTTCTGGGTTGCCTTTGCGAGCAAAATCGATCGTCACGATGAGTTCCGGTAAAGACGTGCCTAGAGCTAAGGCGGTAATGGAAATTGCTTCTTGCCCGATATTGAGCAGTTCGGAAAGTTTGCCAATGGATTCGATCGTGTAATTGGCGCTGATAAAGATAAAAATAATACTAATTAGAATAATCGTCAGTTGACGGACGATCGCTTGAAAATTTTTTCGTTGTTGGACCCCAGATCGTTCCTCTTTTTCCTCAGATTGCGCTCGGCTGCCGGCATAGAGCATATATACGACAAAACTCGCCAGGGATAAAACGGCTTCACCCTGAGAAAATTGCCCGTCGCGAACGGTCAAATCCAGCAAAAATGCAGAAGCGACAAAGAGTGGCAGATCGACTTTTAATAGATTAAATCGAATTTTGAGGGTTTTACTGATAATCGCCGCTGTCCCCAAAACCAGAAAAATATTCGAAATATTCGAGCCGACGACGTTGGCCATGACGATTTCCGCAGAACCGCGAACCACCGAAACCACCGAAGACATCAATTCCGGCAAAGAAGTGCCGATGGAGACGATCGTCACCCCGACGATAAACGCCGGCAGTCCGAGAAGTAATCCCAGGGTTTCCGCCGCATCCGTGAAATAGTCCGAAGCTTTAATGAGTACCGCTAAACTCAGAACAAAGGCGAAACACCATAGGAGTACATCGAGCGTCATTGCGTTAACCTCATGACAGACGAGCCAAAATTCTCGTCATCCGTACCCAGCATCGTACCACCCACAGGAGTCGTCATCAGTTCGATCGCTTCTATTTTACGACCTTCGTAACGACCGAGAGGAAGCCATTGAGAGGTGAGCTCAAAAGCGATCGCATCACCGGCGACGCGAAACCGTCCAGCTTCGTAAACCGCCGAATCAAACGGACCATCGTCCCCTTCATCCCGAGCAGAGGTAATCGTCAGGCGACCCCCATCGTCGATTTTGAGATCCGAAATATGGCGCAGGTTTCCCTCGGGCCACGGCACTTTTAATGTCACGGTTTGGATACGATCGACACTTAAATTCGCGATATCTAACTCACTCCAATAGACAGTTGCCGCTTTTTCCCTCGATCCGCGATCGGCCCAAACTGCCAGCAATCGACCCTCGATTTCCTCAAGAGCAAATCCTTCTAAATTACTCCCCGAAGGAAGATCCGGCAGATCGAAAATGGCGATCGGTTCGATCTCCGATTCTGAGACATCCAGCCGGAAGTAAAACACCCGTCCGGAACTGCTCGCGGCCATAAAACGAGGTTCGGGAGAATTAGCCAAAGGAGGAACCACTGTCAAACTCTCTAAATCGACCGGTAACTCCCAATCTACAGGCCAATCTAAGGGAGAATAAGTCACCGAATCGGTCGCCGATAGGGTGACGATCGCCAAACGACCTTCATCGTCACTTTTGTTATCGTGTACGACAAGAAACGACATTCGATCGTCTTGGGTCTCGATGGTCGCGATGCCGCTGATGCCATACATCTTCCCGTCACGTACCGGCAGCCATTCTCCCTCTCGAAGCGGTTGGGATGCGAACGTCAACGTCGTGCAAGTAAACGTTCCCCAAAGTACTGCCAGAGAAAAGTAACTCCGTAAACGCATAATCCATCAAAAGTAAAATTGACTTCCATCCAGCATGGCACATGGGAGCAGGGGAAGCTGGCAATCGCGGTGGGAGCAAAACCCTTGAATTTTCGGTGCCATCACGAGCGGTAACTGCAAGGGTTGTTGACAACCCTTCCCTATGAGGATGAGGAGATCGGGGGGATTTTAAATGGCTGTCTGAATTGTCAATTGTCAGTCGTCAATTGTACATTATCCATTACCCCAGGAAGTTCTCAGGGAAAATTCAGAGCGGCGGTTTATACTACCTATGGTGCAAATAAAGGAGACATTGCACGACCGATCGGGATAAAGACAAATCAATCGCACCAACTCACTTTTTTAATCTATGGGTTAACCCAGATTTATCGACGTTCCCCAATTCGAGATCGTGATTTTTTCATCGGTTATCGCAATCAATTCTCCGAGTGCTAACTTCGGGAAAAATCGTATCCCAAAAATGTCCCTCGATCGCGATTCGATCGATATTTTTCCAAAGGAAATTGGTATGACAGAAACGGTCACAACTCAGAATATAACAGCTTCGAATTCAACGGCATATAATATCGAAGATGCCGTACTCGAACGGTATCAAGACGGAGCGCGGGAAGCTCAGGCGAGTTTGTGCTGTCCGACGGAATACGACGGTCGTTACCTGGAGTTATTGCCCGCAGAAATCATTGAAAAAGACTACGGCTGCGGCGACCCCTCCCGCTACGTTCGTGCGGGTGAAACCGTTGTCGATCTTGGATCGGGCGGGGGAAAAATTTGTTACATTCTCTCCCAGAAAGTTGGCGAATCCGGTCGAGTCATCGGGGTGGATTTCAACGATGAAATGTTGACTCTCGCTCGTAAGTATCAGCCAGAACTTACCGAAAAAATTGGATATAATAATGTTGATTTTGTCAAGGGAAAAATTCAAGATTTAGCACTGAATTTAGACTTAGTGCAGGCTTGGTTGAAAGAGAATCCGATCGCCACTTTGGAGCAAGTTTCTGAGTTCGAGGCGTACTGCGATCGTCTCAGACAAGAACAACCCCTCGTCGAATCCGATTGCGTCGATGTTGTGGTCTCCAACTGCGTGCTAAATCTAGTGCGTCCTCAAGACAAACAGCAGCTTTTTCAAGAACTCTATCGAGTTCTAAAACGGGGCGGTCGGGTTGTGATTTCCGATATCGTTTGTGATGAAGAACCCACCCCAGAAATGATAAACAATCCCGAACTTTGGAGCGGTTGTCTTTCCGGTGCGTTTCGGGAAGATACCTTCTTAAAAATGTTTGAAAAAGCCGGATTTTACGGCGTCGAAATCCTCTCCAGACAAGAAGAACCCTGGCAAGTGATTGACGGAATCGAATTTCGTTCTCTAACCGTTCGGGCTTTTAAAGGAAAAGAGGGAGACTGCTGGGAACGCAACCAAGCTGTCATTTATAGAGGACCGTGGAAGCAAGTTCGCGACGATGACGGTCATGTGTTCGAGCGCGGTCAGCGTATGGCGGTTTGCGATAAAACCTTCCAAATTTTGACCCAATCCGAGAGTCCCTATTGCGAGGATGTCATTCCCGTATTGCCCCATAAAGAGGTTCCTTTAGAAGCGGCAACCGCCTTTGATTGCAAACGCAGCAGCATTCGCGCGCCTCGGGAAACCAAAGGATTGGAGTATCGCGAAACTCGCACTAACGATGCGTCTGTTTGCAGTTTGGATGGCGGGTGTTGCTAAGTTCGGATTCCGCGTCACAAGTAATAAGTAACGCCATGTGCAACTTTGAGAAAAACCATGTGGTGAGCGAGTCGAACAATCTCCCTTTTCCCCATCCCCCTTCCCCTTTAACCCCGATCGAGAAAATTTTGAAAAATTAAGTTGCACATGGCGTTAATAAGTTTGACTTCTGCCGAAAGCTAAAGGATTGGGTCAAAACAGTAAGCAAGAGAATTTTGACCTTTTTCTCCAGATGCGCGATCGATTATTTTTGGAGTTTGAGATGATACAGTCAGTTTCCGGGATAGAAATTACTCCCTTCCAACGCAAATTAGGGTCGCCGCTGACCAAGCAAAATATTACCGTTCTCCAAATTAATTTGGGGAAAATTTGCAACCTCGCCTGTACCCACTGCCATGTGGAAGCGGGCCCCAAACGGACGGAGGAACTCTCCCCGGAAATTTGCGATCGCCTCATCGAACTCATTCATCGGTTCGACAGCATCGAAACTGTCGATTTAACCGGGGGTGCGCCGGAGATGAACTACGGCTTCAAACCCCTGGTGGAAGCGGCGCGAGAAACCGGAAAAGAGGTTATCGTTCGGTCTAATTTGACGGTATATTTCGTCCCCGGATATGAAGACATCCCCGAATATTTCGCTCGCAACCAGGTGCGAGTGGTAGCCTCTCTACCCTGTTACAAAGCCGATAACGTCGATAAAATGCGCGGGAATGGAGTCTTCAACGACTCGATTCGTGCCCTCCAATGGCTCAATCGTTTGGGCTACGGACGCGACCCCCATTTGGTGTTGGATTTAGTTTACAATCCTCAAATCCCCACCTCTGCTGACAAGTTTGCCCTCGCCCCGGAACAAACGAGTTTAGAGCAAGATTATCAAGTCTATCTCCAGGAGAATTTTGGGATCGAGTTTAACCACTTATTCGCGATTACCAATATTCCCATCGGGCGCACCAAACAGTTTCTCCAGCGTCAAAAACTCGATATCTCCTACACCAAATTCCTCGAAACTCACTACAATCCCAGTACCGTTGAGAATTTGATGTGTCGCAACGAACTCTCCATCGATTATCTCGGTAACGTCTACGATTGCGACTTCAATCAGATGGAAAATCTCCCCGCAAAACTGCCCGATGGCGAACCCCTGACGGTGGCAAAACTTTTGGAACTGGGGAGTTTAAACGTTATCGAAGAAATCGGCACCGCATCCTACTGCTACGGGTGTACGGCCGGGTCCGGTTCGAGTTGCGGTGGAACGTTGGTTTAAGTAATAAGTAATAAGTAATAAGTAATAAGTAATAAGTAATAAGTAATAAGTAATAAGTAATAAGTAATAAGTAATAAGTAATAAGTAATAAGTAAGG
>NZ_JBRJXU010000070.1:0-13407 GCF_057467645.1 Zarconia sp. | reverse complement strand
GAATCGGGATGAAGTACTTTGCTCCCCAGCAACCAGATGTAGCCAGTGCGATCGCTTCGCTCATCAAGAGGCTTGCCAACCGCCCGAATCTCACCCAGAGTCGGCATCCCGTCGACGTCGCGGTCGCAAAACTGACGTTAACGTAACGTCAGTTCGGGTTAAGAGTCGATTTTTAACTGCCTCAACGAGAGAATGCAGGTTTGAGACCGACAAATGCTGAAAATCAGTAACGGCAGAATCAGGAGTTCAGCTTATCCCGAACTCACGTTAACGTACTCTGGCTCGAATCAGAATCGTGGTGATATTATCGTGACCGTTTTCGCGATTGGCCAGTTCGATGGATTTTTCTACCGCTTCTTCGAGATCGGTTGCGGGATCGAGAAATGGCTTAAGGTACGTTTCGGCATAGGTTTCGAGTAAATCGTTATCCGTCAATCCATCGGAAGCCAGAACGAACAGGGTATCGTCGTCAATCTCCAAAAACTGTACCTCGGGGGCGATCGCATCTTCGTCGAGAGGACCTAAAGCTTGGGTGAGCCGATCGGCATCGGCGCGACGGTAGGCGATTTCTGGGGGAATTCCCTGACGGATGGCTTGTTGGGCGACATCGTGATCGCGACTCATCTGCTGCAATCCCCGATCGCTTTTGAGGCGGTAGATGCGGCTATCCCCCACGTGGGCGATGGCGACCTGCGTATCTTGCACCAACACCATCGCTAACGTCGTCCCCATGCGAGCGCTGCCGTACCGTTCTTCCCGTTCGTTTTGTTCGTAGATCGCGCGATTGGCCAGATCGATGGCTTCGATGATGCTGGCTTCGTCGGGTAATTCATCGTGCCAGTGTCCCTGGAAATATTCCTTCAGCGTTTTGGCCGCCAGGGCGCTCGCTACCTCTCCCCCAGAATGACCGCCCATCCCATCGCACAGGACGTACAAACCTTTTGCCGATAATTGCCGTCCTTGCGGGCTGTCGGTCGTTTCGAGCTGCTTCCAAATCTCGAAGGTATCTTCATTATGGGGACGCCTGCGACCGCGATCGGTTTTAGCAGCATCTTCGAGGGCGAGTAACCGAGTCGGCAGGACTAGCGTCGAGGAAACCTCTTCCTCAAAATCCGAAGCCATCCATTCGGAAATCGACTCTTCGTACTCCACTGCAATCCCCTGAAGGATAGCGCGAACTTCTGCCACGGTGTCCCATCTTCCCGAACTCATACCGTGCAGCAAGTCGAGAACGTCACCGACGAGGGTTTGTCCGGACTGTTGGTAGAGAAACAGCCACATTTGCCCCAAATCCCGCAGCGAGATTTCTGATGCTGCAGATTCGGGATACAAGCGTTGCACGCAGAGAATTTGGTTATCATCGACCCGGAGATTATCCAATTCTAATAAGCTCTGGCGACAGGCAAAGACTTCTAAAGCCGCCCACAGTTCTAACATTTTGACCAACCAATCCAATTTTTGCAGGGTTGGCAACTGTCGATTGCCCCATTGTTGCACCAACAGCGGCCAGTGCGATCGCTCTTCGAGCAAGATGATGGTTTCCTCACTGTTTTGCCAGGTGTTGTGGAGAAACGGAAGGGTGGGATGAAAGCGATCCTGGAGGCGCCGATAGGCTAAGGTTTCCCGAGGGGGATCGAAGGTTGGGATGTGGAAGGGTTGAGAGTCGCTAACCCTGACCTGAATTTCTCGACCGGATGGAGTGGAACGGACGCAGATGGGGTCAAGGATGCGGTAGCGGTGTTGGGAATCCAAATATTCGGGCAATTCACCCGGTAAAGTACTGCCATCGCCCCATCGGCTTTCGAGAGTGGAGTCTGATGGAGTCTCGATCTTCACCATTGCCCACCACAGTACTCGAGCATCGGCACCGCATTCACCGCAGCGATCGCGATCGAAACTCACCCCCGCACCGCACTCGCCACAAATTTTATGGGTTAGCGCTGCTCCGCATTGTTGGCAAAACTTACAGTTTTCGGGATTTTTGGACTGACACTGCGGACAATTGAGCATAATTTCACGATCGTTTCATGCAAGAGGTCTACTCAAGTGACACAGGCGATAGAGAGTGTCGCATTCGGTGCGGGTTAAATCGCGCCACTGTCCGGGTTGGAGTCCGGATAGTTGCAAGTGGGCGATGCGCGAGCGCACCAATCGCAGGGTGGGAAATCCTACCGCCGCAGTCATTCGTCGCACTTGACGGTTGCGTCCTTCTGTCAGCGTCATTTCCAACCACGCCGTTGGGACTTGCTTGCGAAATCGGATCGGGGGATTGCGGGGCGGCAAATGGGGTTCTCGGGATAAAAGTTCGACCTGAGCCGGACGGGTACGGTACTTCTGTATTGCGACGCCCCGACGCAAGCGATTCAAGGCTGTTTCGTCAGGGATGCGTTCGACTTGTACCCAGTAGGTACGGGGCTTGGAAAATTTGGGATCGAGCAGTCGATGTTGCAGGTTGCCATCGTTGCCAAGCAACAGTAATCCCTCGCTATCGCGATCTAAGCGTCCGATAGGGTAGACGGAAGGCACGTCAATGTAGTCTTTGAGGGTGCGACGACGCTCGCCGATGCTGTTATCTGTGAACTGGCACAGGACATCGTAGGGTTTATAAAACAGAATCAACCGATGGGACACGACGGACGCAAAAGAATTAAGATGGCGATCTCGGTTGAGATCGGATCTCTTCCAGATTACCTCAATTCTAGATCGGCTCTCGTGTATCGCGACTGTCTCATCCCTGAGGACACAGCGCTTGGCAATCGGGCTGGGTCGATGGGTTTAAAGAGCTGACAGCTTGGCGACCTGCTCGAGTAAGGTTTCAACCGTTGCATTATGGTCTAGAAAGGAAAATAAATGTTTGTAGCGGAGTTTGCCTTGGGTATCGACGACGAATTGACCCGGTAACGGCGCACCCAGTGCTTGACCCACTTGATAGGTGCGGAACACTTCACAGTCTGGGTCGCTCAGCAGAGGCATTTTTAAACCTAAATCTCGGACGACGATTTGGCTTTGTCGTTCGTCGGTACTCGTCACCATTAAAACTTCTGCACCGGCCTCGAGAAATCGATCGTAATTTTCGTTGAGGGCTTTAATGTGGGGAAAGCAAAAGGGACAGTATTGATGTGCGGTAAAAATTCGAGTGAGGGCAATAATGACGGGTTGCTTGCCCCGATAATCCGAGAGTTTTACCGTGCCACCATTGGTGATGTCGGGCAGTTGGAAATTCGGCGGCATCACCTCTAAATATGAGGCGTTGGTGGCTGGAATCGGCAGAAAGTTTTTGAAGAACCGTTCGTTTAACAGACCGCGAAAGTTGGTGGACGTTAGCATTATCGCTCTAGATTGCTGGATATGGGAACTCGATCGATGTTTCGAGCTGTTTGGATTTTAAGGGCGATCGCAATTTAGATTGGGTCAAACCATACAGACTTCGCAAGCGCTCGAGCTGACAATCGGTGAAAACCTATACCCGGAAATGGCTCCAGGCGATCGAATCTATAACGTTGGGTTCTCGGGCCTTGGAGCAGCGTAAGAGTTGGAGGCGGGTGGGAAATCCGGCGATGGGCGCTCGCTCTTCATCCCCACGTCGATAACTGAAATCGACTAAACCGCAGCAAAGTATTCTTTGGACTTAACCGGATCGGGATTCATAGTCTTGTCTCCAGGTTGCCAACCGGCCGGACAGACTTCATCAGGGTGTTCCTGAACGTACTGAATCGCTTGCAGGGTGCGCAGGGTTTCATCGACATTGCGACCGAAGGCGAGGTTGTTGATGGTCGCGTGTTGGATAACGCCATCTTTATCGATAATGAATAAGCCCCGCAGCGCCACCCCAGCTTCGGGTTCGAGGACGTTGTACGCGGTGCTAATTTCCTTTTTGATATCGGAAACGAGGGGATAGTTGAGATCGCCAACACCACCGGATTTGCGATCGGTTTGAATCCAAGCTAAATGAGAGAATTCACTGTCCACGGAAACCCCAAGGACTTCGGTGTTGAGCTGGCTAAACTCTTCGTAGCGATCGCTAAATGCGGTAATCTCCGTGGGGCAAACGAAAGTAAAGTCTAGGGGATAGAAGAACAAGACCACGTACTTGCCGCTATAGTCTGATAGCTCGATCGTTTTGAATTCTTGATCGACGACGGCCGTTGCAGTGAAGTTTGGGGCAGGCTGACCTACCCGGAGACATCCTTCTGGTGTCTGAGTCATAACATTTCTCTCCTTGAGGGATTATGCGAGTTTAATGGGATGGGGATTGACCCGGCGCAGACTTTCGGGATCCCCAACTTTTTGAATTCTATTACAAACTGTAACATCTCGAGCGGACTCGTAATGACTCCCAGATGCACCCTATTACCATGAACGGCGATCGCAACACCCATATTCGCCATCGACGGTGAAGGCAAGGGGGGGACATAGGGGAGACAGATGCTTGTGCGTTCGGACTCTCCTCATCACCGTGACAGTTATCGCGACTTGTGTCAGTCTCGAATACCCATCGGTAAGAACAGATTAGACATCCGGTAGAAATCAAAAATTCGATCGATTTCTATGCCGAAGTCATGAATTTAGTCTCCCTTTCCCTTTGAACCTTTAACCTTTCACCCTTGTTCTCTAGATATCTATAGCGTTTCTCGAATGGATGAGGTTCTTAGATCCCCCTAAATCCCCCTTATGAAGGGGGACTTGAGCTTTAAAATCAGCTCTCACTGATTTGAGAAACGCTATATTCCCCTTGCCCCGTGCAATGTCGAGGGATTCTCGATTGCTACGTGAAAACCGACGGCTCTAGATCGAGACAAACTCATCAATCAGAGCATCCAGACCATCTGTAGATCTGTTAAGTTTAAAACTGGCTCGTGTTGTCAGACAACCGATCGCAGCTCGTTGATTCCCCAAAACCCATTCCCCAACTCATCGTCTCTCACAGATTCCGAGGGAGAGTTATTCTACCTGTTCTAAGTACCGTTCTAGATCTTCAATGGTGCGGGTGAGTTCGGCTTCAGTGGTCAGGCGAATGCGATCGTCTCGCAGAACGATGAGAACCTTAGCAGCGAAAGGACTCGGCCAAATATTGGGGTTGCAAAAAACTTCTAAGAAAACCTCTCCCGTATACTGATATTCCATCGGTTTCTGAGGGCTGACCTTAAGAGCGCGACCTGCTGTTGCGTTTTGGGTTGCCGCTTTCAATCGCTCCATCAGTTCGGCAATCTGGGAGCGCAATTCCCGCGCTCCTTCGGGTGTAAAGCGAAATGAAACCGAACCCTCTACCAAGTTAAGCTTGAGTTGGGAGACAGACATCAGCTAAATTTATCCAAAATATTCTGCTATATCATGTTACCTAGGATCGAGTCACTCGCTGTAAGGCAACTTGTCGTGTTATTGATGGAAGTAAGGCGTTGGTAAAGTAAGGATCGACGATTTATCCTCGAACCGTCCAAGTTCGTGCGGCAATCTTGAGACCTCTATCTGCTTCTGTCAGCGAGCGCCCGTATTTTTGTAGCTATTCTTTGTTAACCCCGTTTTCATCCTTAAAGTCCCGATCATGTCCACTGCCAAAATTCTTGTCGTTGATGACGATATCGCAGTTCGGAATCTCATCCATCGCTACTTGAACAAGCAAGATTACACGGTTGAATCTGCTGAAGATGGTAAAACAGCGCTGGCATTATTCGAGCAGCTCAATCCCGACTTAGTGATTTTAGACGTCAATTTGCCGGATACCACGGGCTATAGCCTCTGTCAGGAAATGCAGGAGCGCACGGGTGTATTTGTATTGATGCTGACAAGCCGAAGTGACGAAGAAGATGTCGTCCAAGGGTTTCAAAAGGGTGCGGATGACTACCTGACGAAACCCTTCAGCTTGGTAGAACTCGGAGCGAGGGTTGCCGCAGTCCTCAAGCGGCAACGCATCGTGACCCCCGCAGCAGCCAAGTGTATTACGGTCGGTGCCCTAACCATCGACCCCGGTAGTCGCGAAGTCAGTTTGAACGATACTCCGGTCAATTTAACCGCTCTCGAATTTGACTTACTGCACTTTTTGGCGAGCCACCCCAATCGCGTGTGGCGACGCTCGGAACTTCTGCAAGAAGTCTGGGACTACGATTATGTGGGAGAACCTCGCGTTGTAGACGTTCATATCGGTCAAATTCGCCGCAAGATCGAAGCTCATAGCGACGAACCCTCAAAAATTCAAACGGTACGGGGCGTAGGATATAAATTTGAGGATTCCTAATTGGGGTCGGTTGGGATAAATTCCGTTTGAGGGCGAACCCCATTGCTGAGGAAATTTCTCGATCGCCTTGGTATTGTTTGACCCTCAATCGTCTCCGAGCTCAAACGATCGATATTCATTCGATGGGCGATCGTTTAGTCTAAACTCCACTGCCAACCAATCCCGTTCAAAACAATAGAGGATGAATATCGATGAACCTACTGATGGATATTGCGGGTGTGAAAGAGGGATTTCAATTTCCCCTTGCATTTACCCTCGTTTATGTTGTTGGATTTATTGCAGCGATTTCGATCGGCTTAATTGCATGGTATAACTCCAAGCGACCCCCCGGTTGGGAAGATGCGAAGCGTCCCGATTTTATTCCCAAAATCGGGAATGACGATCCTGATTCTTCTAACCCAGAGTAAATCTCCCGCACGGGAAATCGATTGCCTTACTCGTTAAGTTAGGACTTAAGTTCGAACGGGCGATCGCTTTCTCGAGTTTTCTCAAGATCGACACACAATAAGAAACAAAGGAAGATCGCGCTCGTGCTAGCATACTTCTTCCCCTCTCCTCTCGGGAAGATTATTCTTCCACTCGATATCCAAATTGAGCCAGGCGCGTCCGAGATTGCCGCCATTTGGGCTGGATTTTGACGAACAACTCTAGATAAATCTTACCGCTCACGAGCTTTTGCATTTGTTTGCGTGCTGCAGAACCGATCGCTTTGACCATACTGCCACCTTTGCCGAGAATAATGCTTTTTTGAGAACCGCGTTCGACGTGAATTGAAGCAAAAATCCGGGTAATGTCGGGGCTTTCTTCAACTTTATCGATTTCGATCGCCACAGAATGGGGGACTTCTTGACGGGTGTGTAACAAAATTTGCTCCCGAATCAGTTCTCCCATAATGAAGCGTTCGGGTTGGTCGGTGACTAAATCCGGGGGATAGTAGTACGGTCCCAGTTCTAAGCAATCGACGATCGCACTTTGCAGGGTCGCGGTTCCCTCTCCAGTCAGGGCCGAAAATTTGACCTGCTGCCATTGAGAAGACCCCAGATTTGCGTAAGTGCGATCGATTTCTACAGCCGATTCTGCGGGTTGCAAATCGAGTTTGTTGAGTCCGACGATGACGGGGGTTTTCACATCCTGGAGTAAATCGGCAATATAGCGATCTCCTCCTCCGGCGACGGTGGTGCTATCCACAACCAGGACGATCGCATCGACAGAATGAATGGCAATCCGAGCATTTTTGACCAGCACTTTGCCCAATTGGTGGTGAGGTTTGTGAATGCCGGGGGTATCGACAAAAATAATTTGGGCTTCGGGGGTGGTGAGAATGCCCCGCAGACGATTGCGGGTGGTTTGAGCGATGGGAGAGGTAATCGCCACCTTTTGACCCACCAATTGATTCATCAGGGTGGATTTCCCGACGTTGGGACGACCGACGATCCCCACAAAGCCGGATTTGTAGTGGGGTGGGGGAGTGGGAATGAGGGGAATTTCGGGTAGGTCAGACATAAATACTGCCAGGTGCGATCGGGTTGCTTCAGCTTACCGAATCGGTGAGTTCGATGTCTACGAGACTGGCCATCGATCGTGGAAATCTGGAGGAAAAGGGTTAAAGGTTAAAGGGAGAAGAAATTCATGACTTTGCCATAGAAATCGATCGAATTTTTGATTTCGACCAGATATCTAATGCACTAAAGCAAGTATTCCACCCGTTGCTAGTAATAGTAAAATCCCCAAAAGACCGGCTAGGGGTTTGGCGGCGATGCCGGTTATCCAAGGGGTCACTTTGTCCGTGTAGCGGGCGCAGAAAATCGTATCGAAACTCGACATCCCCCAGATCCAACCCGCATGAAGGCCCCAGGCCAATCCCAAGCTGCCACCATCATCAATTCGAGCCAGTGTCAGAACCATTCCCATCACCCACAATCCGGGTAGCTGGGGTAGGGTTTCTCGAACTTCCCAAACCAGATGAAGTACAGCAAAGATCGAGCTGGCGATCGCCGCAGAAACCCATAATGAATAATCTTGCCTGAACAGATCGAGCAAGACACCGCGAAAGATAAATTCTTCGGTTCCACCAATCCAGAGGGCAAGACCGAAAATGGGGAGCAATGCCGTTACCAAAACTCTCGGGAACGGTGGAACTTTTGAGGTGCGAGCGGAGTCTATTTTGGCTAAAAAATCTTCCGAAAGCGTCCATTCAAGCCATCCCAACGATCGCTCGAAGGCAAATAAAACAATGAGGCTCGATACGGCCAATCCGAACCCCAACATTACCGATCTCAAGGTGGTCCAACTTCCGAGCGGACCATTGCTGGAAAAGGAGCGAAAACCAGCAGGTACGATCGTCCAAATTACAATTGGAACGAGTAGGTATAGCGATGCGAGAAGGGGTAACTTTTGTTCCCACTTTAAAGGCCCAAACGGTCGCCATTCACTTTTGAGAACCAAGGGAATGGCTAGGGGGAGCCAGAACCCCAACCACACCCCAAGAAATACCATTACCTTAATAAATGCCGAGCGTTCTCCTTGAAGAAATCGCGCGACAGGAGAAAGCAGGATAAAAGTCACGACGAACATATTGAGAGTAACGAACTAAACTTTGTCGGGGATGACATTCGTTCTTAGAGATCGTTCTCGCGATCGAGATATAGTTGGATTTTGTTTTCTGGGTTTGAATCCATAACAACAGAACTCGCAACGATCCTCAATCTTCTCAATGGGTAGATTACTCGTCTACCGCTCCGTTTTCTTCTCCATCTCTATCCACCTGAATCAGATGAATGTGTTTGTAGCCGAGCTTGATTTCAAACTCGTCGCCGGATTGCAATCCCATCGCTTCAGTATAGGTTGAGCCAATTACGATTTGCCCGTTTTTATGAACGCTGACGCGGTAGGTCGGCTCTCGACCGCGACCATCTTTCGAGCCTTCCGGACTCAGAGGAATTCCCCGTGCGGCCAGAACGGCATCATAAAAATCTGTCAAGTTGACGCGAGTCTGGTTACTTTTTGTGACCGTGTAGTATCCACACCGCTTTGCCGTTTCTCGGCGCGGTAAGTGGGAGAGTTCTTTTACTTTTTGAAGCAGGGCTTTTCCAGTTAGTGGTGCTGTTGTGGTTTCACTCATTGCATTATCAATTATTTACCTGTCACTAAAATAGTAGATCGCCTTAGCGAACTTGTAAAAGTGGCTTTATAAAAATATAGCGTTAATTTTCTCCATTTCAACACTCTTTCAAAAAAAATCATATTTATCGCTTAATGAGTTCCTACTCATACCTTCGCCCAACTCGCTCGATGGATCGGCTATTTTCCGGTTTCAGTACAAATACACAAGGAACTCATCCAATGGGCTCGTCTTTTTCACCCGAGAGGGGCAAAAATTCATCGATCGTCTATTATTAATCCGAGGACTTCAAGCGACGCTGGAGTTCTCGAAGGGTTTGATAGAATTCCGGGAGGCGTTTGTAGAGGGCGGAGTTTTTTAGCCAAAGTTTGTTAGCGATTGCCGGAAAACCAGAAACGATCGCACCGGGGGCGACATCTTGATGAATTCCCGTTTTTGCTGAGGCGATCGCACCATCTCCAATTCGGGCTTGATTGGCCACGCCAACTTGACCGCCAAGAAGGATATTATTGCCTAAAGTGACTCTTCCAGCAAGACCGACTTGAGCGGCTAAGGCACAATTCGATCCGATTTTACAACCGTGACCAATTTGTACGAGATTGTCAATTTTTGTGTTGGAACCGATGCGGGTTTCTCCGACGGCGGGGCGATCGACGCTGCTATTACAACCAATTTCTACGCCATCTTCTAAAATCGTGCAGCCCGATTGCTGCATTTTGAACCAACCTGAAGAAGTAGGAACGAAACCAAATCCTTCTGCACCGATAACTGCACCACTATGAATGACGCAATTGGCACCAATCCGACTGCGTTCGTGGATCGTACAATTGGCGTGCAATACCGTTCCCTCACCAATACGAACCTGGGGATAAATTACCACATTTGGGTAAATGCAAACGCGATCGCCAATTTCAACATCGCTGCTAATGACAACATTCGCCCCAATTGAAACGTTGTCTCCAATTCTCGCACTCGGATCGATAGTCGCTTGGGGGTGAATTTCCGGAGCGGGTTTAAAGGGTTGATAAAACAGTGCCAGGGTTCGCGCAAATAACAATCTCGGCTCGGAGGTCGCAATCCAGGCAATTTTTCGTTCGACCGCATGGGCTTGCAGCTCGTCGTCTGGGGGTAAAATTAACGCACTGGCGGCTGTTTTGCCGACCCGATCGGCAAATTTTCTATTCTCAATAAAACTTAGGGTTCCAGGGATGGCGTCATCAATATCGGCAACTCCCATAATTTCGGGATCTTCGGGCGTTAGACTCAAACTGGTCGCAGTTAACCCGTCGCCCAGTTGCGGGATAAGTTGGCTGAATTTCATATTTTTTTATTTTGATAGAATGGCGATCGCTCCGGCGTTTCATCCTGGCATTTTACCGGAGAGTTGGAACCCTCGATCGCCTTCGGATTTTTATCGTCGGATCTCGATAACCGATGGCAGCAATTGCCCTCAACTGAATTTTTGATGGACTGTCGAATTGTCACCTCATCGAGTCGCCCAAATGAGTTACGATTTTCTCGCTCTCGGTCGAGGGTATTTGTAAAGTTTTTCTATTATTCTTGACAAGAATCAGTGTAATGAAGCTATTTATTCCCGGTCGTCTTTGCCTGTTTGGAGAACACAGCGATTGGGCGGGGGGATATCGCCGCATCGATCGGAGTTTAGAGAAAGGATATACCCTCATCGTCGGTACGAATCAAGGAATTTATGCTCAGGTCAAACCTCATCCGACTCATTTCATTTTTCGCTCTTCCCAAGGACCAGCGATCGAATTACCCATGGAGCCCGAAATTTTATTAGATGAAGCGAGAGGAGGCGGATTTTTTAGCTACGCTGCCGGGGTGGCCTATCAAGTTCTGACTCATCATGCCGTGGGCGGGGTGGAAATTCATAACGATCGCACGGATTTACCCATTGCGAAAGGACTCTCTTCGAGCGCAGCTTTATGTGTGTTGGTCGCTCGGGCGTTTAACCGTTCCTACAGCCTAAAATTGAGGGTGGAGGAAGAAATTGAGTTAGCCTATCGGGGGGAAAGAACAACTCCCTCTCGCTGCGGTCGGATGGACTTTGGATGTGCCTACGGCGGGCAACCCATTTTAACGATTTTCGATGGCGATCTCACGGAAATTTTGCCTCTAACAGTGTCTCGAGATTTATTCTTCGCGATCGTGGATTTGGGGGCAAGTAAAAATACCCGAGAAATCCTCGCTCGGCTCGCTCGATGCTATCCTTTGGCGGAGGATGCACTGTGTCAGAACGTGCGACATTATTTAGGAGCAATTAATCGGCAGATCGTTCAAAATGCCGTTACTGCTTTGCAAGAGGGAGATGCGCGACAAATCGGATGCTTAATGAAACAAGCTCAGGCAGAATTTGACCGGTATATTATGCCAGCTTGTCCTTCGCAGTTGAGCGCACCAACTTTACATCACCTTTTAAGTTACCCTCGTCTTCAACCTTATATTTTTGGAGGCAAAGGTGTGGGTTCTCAGGGAGATGGTACGGCTCAGTTTATCGCGAAAGATGTGAGGAGTCAACAACAAATTATCGAGATAATTCAGGAAGATTTTCCCCAGATGCGGTGTTTGAAACTGACGATGAGTACCTCATTATCTCAAGAAGATTAAAAAAGTCTGAAAATTTGTTTTTGCCTTGGAGGTTGTATCGATCGAATCTGAGGACTCATCTTTAATCGAACTTATTTTTCC
Source organism: Zarconia sp. (assembly GCF_057467645.1). NCBI lineage: Bacteria > Bacillati > Cyanobacteriota > Cyanophyceae > Oscillatoriales > Zarconia > Zarconia sp. The sequence goes on along the minus strand of NZ_JBRJXU010000070.1, from coordinate 1,345 downwards.
CGAATTCCTAGCTTGTTCCCCAAACATCTACCCAGTTTAACCGGTGGGAAGTCGGCTTCCGATTGGTAAGATGGTTTCAATCCTCAAGCCCTCGATCCCTCTAGCCCGATCGATTACGCTCGATGGAGGATTAGCGCTATATTAAATTCGGTAAAATATCGATCGCGATCGATGATGGCGTGGGTATATTACGTAGAAAGTGAGATATCCAAGCGATCGGAACGCTCTTTGTTCTCTCTTTGCGATCGCCAACAAATCAGCACTAACTTTAAAGACCGAAAAAAAGCATTGGCTCTCCTCTCGGTCTTATCCAGAAAATATTAAAATTAGCTTGTGAAGAACGGTTAATCCATCGAAACCGCTTCAACATCCACAGTGTTATCCGTCGCAGTTGCCGATGGCGTTTGCTCTTGTTGACCGACGGAGTCTGATGCAACCGTTCGATCGCGACGCGCTTCGATCCACTCAGTTGCCATTTGATAGACTTCCCCTAGCAGTAGCATGATGATGGCAACATCATCGATTTGACCAACAATGGGAAAGACGTCCGGAGAAATATCGACGGGACTGACCAAATAAGCAAGGGTTCCCAAGACAATCCACCAGCGATACTTCGGATTGCGTAGCGTGTTGCGATACCAAGTTAAAAACGATTGCATAACGTTACTCTTCATACGGCCACTGTTCGCGTTCTTCTTAATCTTGCCCGATCGAGCTACGAACTTTGAAGTGTAGATATCCTACCCCAGATCGATCCGGAACGATCGCCATCAAAGATTGAGGGAACCTTAAGAATCTAAAGTCTAAAATCAGGTCTAATCTGAACGATCTAAAACCGGCAGATGTTGAAGGGGAATGGGCATTTGTGAAAGGTTAAGGCTGTATTCACTTTGTCAACCTGGTAATAATCGACCGAAAACCCGGAGTCGGGGGGTCTCCCCCCAAACCCCCCGTCGGGGGACGAACGCCTCCCCCGAGCCCCCTGCGTACAAGAGGGAAATCGTCAAAATTTTTATTTTGCAAGGGTTTGAGCGATTCGAGCCAGGGAACTTGACATTCGGCAAAATTGCTTAACCTTTCACCAATGGGGAACGGGGAATGGGGAATAGAAAGTACTTGTTTCGGGCGATCGTGTAAATAAACTGCGGGCGAAGCGCAGGGGAAGCAAAGCGCAGGGGTTACGCTATCAAATCTAAAATCTAAAATCCAAAATCTAAAATTCCTCACTCACATCGTTCCAAAAAAGCCGCACATTCAACATGAGCTGTTTGGGGAAAGAAATCGGCTAGTTTAACCTTTCGCACTTGATAGAGATCTCCTTGGCACAGTAACTTCAAATCGCGAG